>WQXG01000039.1 GCA_009784975.1 Treponema sp. | reverse complement strand
GTTCCATAAGCATAAGAACCGAATAGATATATTTCTTCTACAGGGACAGTATTCGAGATTGCCTTGGTTATTTCATCAAGTTCCTGTTTAATGCCGGAAATATCATTCATATTTCTATTTTACATCTAAACTGCTGCTTTTGGAATACCTCAACGGGAAGAAAAACAGCAATATCTATGCTTTATTGACTTAATTGGTTCAATATGTTAGGCTTTTTTTACCCCCGACAAGGGGCATGGTTCATTCGGAAATCCCGAATAAACCAAAGGATTGCAGCGTGTGTGTCAATCAACACGTAAAAAAAGTTGACCTAAACTAGACCTAGGAGCAAAACGTTAACTTTCTTCTATATATAAAGTTGACGGAAGGGGTTCAATTCCCCTTAGCTCCAGAAGAAATCTTCGCTAAGCAAATTAAATTAACCACAACAATAGAAATAATCAAGGTAAAATTGTAGCAGACACTCCAAACAAACGTATAGCAAATTGGGTATTGGCTAAACCTAAAAAGGACGGATAAATTAGCCAATAAAAGCCAATTTCTCTCGAATTAGTTTTTGCTAAGTCTTTGTGTTATAAAGAGTTATCATTGGCTAATTATCGAATAATCTTGTTAAAATTAGCCAATTTTAGCCAATCCCACCCTGTTTTTTCTAGAAATAATTCCAGATTTTATACTTGACATTTGTATAGTATTTTAGTACAATAACAATATGAAACAAATTTATTTATCACATGAAGAACGCCACCAATTAGGCTATCTGCAGGGATCTCGTATCGGCAGGATAGAAGCAAGAAGAGAAATACTTATTGAATACCTTTATAAAATGGGCAGAGAACAAAATTTTATTCCCAGTAAAAAATTAATTCAAAAAATTAACCGTGAAACTGACTTAGAATTTCTTGGTGGGCTTTTATTTAGTGTATTTGATGAAAAACTATTTGTAAAAGAACTTGAGAATTGTTATGACAAGCTTTTTCTATTACCAAAAAAAAATGAGAATAAAAAATGTTTTAGTCGTTGGCCATTTGATAATGAAGATGCCATTATTCTAAACGAATTACCTGGAGATGAATAAGATGAAAACAATACCTTTAAACATTATGACTTCATACCCAGTAAAATGGACAAAACATCAAGTATTACGCGACATTATTCAGAATTTTTATGACTCAATAGGAGCGCAAAAGTTCAACAATAATTTTATAATTAATTATAAACCCAATGAAGAAAAAATCTATCTTTCCATTGCTAATGAAGGGTTTAGCTATAAATGGTTATTGCATATGGGAGCATCAACAAAACAAAATATCTCTGGAAAATACGCTGGTTCTTTTGGAGAAGGATTCAAAATGGCTTCTTTGTGCGCTTTGCGCGATTACAACTGGAAGATAAAAATGTCATCTCGCAGTTGGTCTCTTGATGTCTGCACATTAGATACATCAATAGATGGTAAATTATTGCAACAGCTTGCATATAATGTAACTGAAGGCAGTGAACATTCCAATATTACTTTAATGACTATAGAACATTTTACTAAAGAAGATGCAAATTTATTTAACGATGTAGTATTAGGATTTTATTTTCCAGAAAATACATTGTTTGGGAAAAGTATTTTTGAAAGCGAATATGCAGCTGTTTACGAACGCTCCAATAAGCAAAAACCGGAATGTTTACCTTCCAGCATTAAAGTAAGCGGCGAAGGAATTATATTTATTGGCTACCAAATTCGCGGAGGATTTAATATACCTCTAGTAATATGTAACCACCGATATAAATTGAAAGATCGGGATCGCAATAATATCTATCATGGCACAATACTTGACGTTTTAATTGATCTTATTGATTACATAGACGCAAAAACATCGTGTTATTTGCTGGAAAAAATGAAGAAATATTGGTACGATTATCCAGAAAATAACAGAGATGTAGATTCATGGTATTCCTTAATAAAAAAATTAATTTGTAAAGTAACATATTTTGATTCCGCAATAAAGAATGATTTTATAAAAAGGCATCACGACCTTGTTGTATGTGAACGCCCGCTAAACCAACATATGCGTAATCAGAAAACACAGGCTTTAGCCTGGAAAAAACTATATTTACCAAATGCTTATTTAGTACAAGATAATTTTTATTTATTAGGTTATGATAGTATCATAAATTTATGTGAGAAAGCTGGAGGTTTTAATATGACACGAAAACCCAATATTCAAGAAAAAAATCTGTTAAAAATAATGGAAAATGCAACAAAAGAAATATTTTCAGATTTCTTTATATACTATCCAGATTATATGATTATTGAAAATGATACATCGGTTTATAATGGAACTGCGCATATATTAAAAAATAAAAATAAACTTTATAATAGTTATGGCTATCTTTTCAGTTACAAAATAGAACAAATATCTATAAAAAAATCTTCACTTGTTAAGGATAATTTTTCAAAAGCTTTTTCCACATATTGTCATGAGTTATGTCATTGCTTTGGCACAGACGCATCATCTTCATTTAGCAAAGCACTAACTGATATTATAGCAATAATTACTAAAAATACTGAAAACTTGCAAAAATATAATCGTTTATGGCTGGAACATTTTTAAAAGCATAGGTATAAATTGAGTACAGAAATATGCGGAAAGCGGATAAAAACTGATATTATTTTATTCATTGTTTAATGTTTAAACAGGTAAAGCCTGCCGAATTTTTCCTTTCAACAACCTTCCGCAACACCTCCCACGCCGCATCCCAGCAAATCCGTTCCTGTTCCAAACGCACCTTCTGCCCCCAAGCATTATTCTTTAACGATTGAAAAAGTTTTTGTTCAGCATCAGTAAGTAATGGTAATTCTGCCGAGACAAGCTGTGTCGTTTCCTCTACCCACAACTCACGATGTTTCAAGAGTGTCACCTCGTCCATTAATACTGATTCCAAATTAGGCAGATATGTTCTGGCACGATTTAAAATTGCAAAGCCATGAGTATCAATATCACCCCAATAAAAACATCGTGTTTTTTGCAGCCATGGGATTTTTCCTAACACATCAACACCATATCCCAATCCCATGATCACAACAGTGTTTGCCAAATCTTCAAAGGCAAGTCCTGTTTGAACATTCTCAATAATAAATACATTTACAGGTGTTATATCAAGATTAGCTACTTCTTCCAATGGCGCGGATATATCACCAAGTCCGCCAAAATGTTTTCTTAAACAAGGATCTAATATACGCATGCGAATTAATTGCGGCAGCGGTTTCAATCCGCAGCATTTATAAAAATCCTTAGAGACGGAATTGTCACCATGTATTGCCGCAACTAAATCACAAAAAATATTCATGCGAGATTCGAGCCATTTGCTGTTGATACCGGCAACCGGTATCTGGCGAATGAAAAGATTGCTGTCTGGATTTTTTTCCAGCCATGATAACATATCGCTAAGACGTAAAAAATCGGAATCATCATAATCGGCAAGAATAGTAAAATGTCTGGGCAGAACATCGGGCAAAACTGACCAACGCTGAACCAAAAATTTAAAACGTTCGACAGCTCTTGACCATCTTGCCTCTTCACCAATCAGAAAAGCAACATCATCAGGATTTTGCAAAATTAATTTCTCCGGAACATTTTGTGTTCCAAACGATCTCCAATGGCGTTCAATCCAAATCAAAGAACCTCTGCCTGGCCATTTCTTCCATGCGGAAACCCATGACCGCACAGCATCCGGCTGCCTGATAACATCTTGTTCTTTAGGGATGCCAAGATTAATTTCGAGCGGCCATATTGCCTCTGCATTATCCGAAACTGCCGCCTTCAGCCATTCTTTGTGTTTATTTTGAAATCTTCTCTTTAGAATTTCTCGTATATCGTCCGGAAATTTCAATATCTGTCTCCTTACGGGCTAACCGGGAGATTTAAGCGCTGATGTTCGGTATCATATTCAATAAGTAAAATACTTGATATATTCCGATCTTTGATATCTACAAAGCAAGCGCCTCCGATGAATGGCTCAAGAGTCATCACAGATCTAAGAGGCGTTGCAACGATCATTTGAAAACCAAAGTTGTTAAAAATATTCATAGCCAGCGCTGTAAACTCATTGTCTGCTTTGTCGAACGCCTCATCAAGAATAACAGGAGCGTACACGGGGACTCCGTGATCGTTTCCACCTAGCTGGTAGCGAAGAGCGGCAGCCAAACAAGTCGTTGCAAGTTTTTGGCGCTGTCCGCCGGACTTGCCGGCACCGCTGCGATAAATTTCAACTTCAATACCGCTCTCATCAGTTTCCCGTCCGATGAATTCTACATGCTGGCGAACATCAAGCATGGATTCACGCCAGCGTTTTTGATCCGGGTCTTGACTGGAAAGACGCTCAACAAGCTTGCGGAGCGCGATAAAACGCTCTTCAGCATTTTCGCTGTCCTCGCTCCACGCGTGACTTAACGCTTGTTTTATACACTGTATAAATTCCCGAACCTCAGGCAATTGCCGATCACTTACATCTATCCTTAGAAAAGTACTTTGACCTGCAGATTGATTAAACGGCACCTGGCTAAGACCATTATTAACAAGTTCCATTCGTTCCAGAATGGCTTTTCTTGCATCGCTAAGATACGTAGATAAGACGGCAAGGTTGCGGTTACTTTGATTTTGCAGCAGCTCGAAAAAACGCTGTTCGTGTGCGGGCAGACCATCTGTTTCCAGTCTGGTCAATTTAGCAAAAAAGTCCGGCGCACTGGAAAGTGTAGTATCCAGATCGCTTGCATCCATTGGCCAATCCCGTTTGAACTCTGTAAAGATACTTTCAATCCGTTTTTCACAGTCAGCAATATCCCGATTTACCCTTTCAACATCTTTGTTTAAAAGCTGAACCACGCTTGTTGTAACTTTATCCAGATTCTCAAGATTAACAGAACGTGAAATATTAAAATACCGTTCATCAAGACCTGCCTTCTGATGAGGTGTCATAGGTACAATAGAAGGATCGCTTTGCAGCTCATTAAGTTTATCTTCATTTTCAGTAATTTTATCTAGCATTTTATCATGAGCAACCTTCACCTCACGCAGATCTTTGTCAGCCTGAAAGACAATAGTTTTTTGTTCAAGAATCCTGTCTGCAAGTTTTTTAAGCGCTGTATTTCCATCGCGCACAACACGGATATGTTTTTCTATATCTGAAATTCGATTAAGCAAAGGAGAAACATCAATTTCGATCCACTGTAAATTAACAAGAGTTTGGCAGTGAAGTGTACGGAGCCTGCTTTCTTTTTCGTTATCGAACAGCGTATTAATTTTTTCGTCACAAGCGGAAATTATCGAAGCTTGTTCATGAGCCTGCTGTTGAAACAAAAACAGCTTTTCGCGGTTATCAAAACCTAATACCCAATTACGCTTGTCGTTAACATTAAACCTGTCATCTTTTTCATGACGGGTTTTGCTGTGCTTGACTTGTCCCTCCCGCGTTAATGCTCTGTCAATTGTTCTGAAAGCCTGAACTGAATCAACACAAGCATAGTCGAATCGGTGACGCAGTTCCAGCTTTAGCCAGTTTGCGTAACTATTTTCCTTGACATTAAGTTTTAATACCAGCGAATCGGCGTTAATATGTTTAACTTGTGACGATTCTTCACGTCCTGTTCTGTAATAGACCAAGCGTCTTCCAAGATGCGTTTTATTAATATAATTTGATAATGCAGGGTAGTTGCGTTCATCAACTAATATAGATAAAGCAAAACCGCGCAAGACCCGTTCTATAGCGCCCTGCCATGATGACTCATCAGGTTTAACTTCGATAAGCTCGCCAACAAACGGCAGTGCTTCATCGGAAAGCCCAATTGCTGACGCAATTTCATTACGCATATCCAGCATATCAGCCGGAACATTAGACGGCTGGCGTTCAAGTGCTTTAACTTCCTTTACAGCAATCGAAAATGCGGTTTCTGCTTCTTTTTTTCTGCCAGCCAATATCATCTGCTCATCTCGGGTGGTATTGCTTCTGTTTTCCAATCCTTCAATTTCTTTTCGCGCTTCACCTGTAAGTTCGGCAAATCCCTGTGGTGTCTGACTGAGAGTCCAGCCAAGCTTGCTACATGCCTCTTGCGCCATATCACGCTTGCGCAGACGTTCCGCGCGTTGTACTTCCAGGGTTCTCTTCTCATCTTCCAATCGTTCAATTTGATCTCCGCCAATATCACGATGCTGATTTTCAAGATCGCGCAGCACGCTTGTGTGATTGTCAAAAATCCCCTGCCGTCGGGCGGCTTCACCCTCAAGACCTTCAGCCTCGATAACAAGAGATTCTATTTGTTCTTTAAGCAGACCAATACGCGCTGTTTCACGATATATATCGATACCTGCGCGCAATTCATCAAGAGAATTCCTCTGCATTGTCATTGATTCCATTTGTAAATTTTTTTCTCTTGCGGGAACAAGCGTTTGAATCTGCTGACGTGCTGTCACTACTGATTGATGAGCGGCATTGAGCTCTCCAAATTCATTAATAAGCCTGTCTGCAACAGTAAATGTCTCGGGTTTATCAAGCATGAAATCCCTTAAGAATGCATTTAAATCTCCCAAATTTTTTGCGGATTGAGTTTTGTGCAATAACCGTAATGCCATGTCGTTATCGATGCCGAGTAACCAGCAAAAGCGATCACAATATGAGCGAAAATCATCCTGAATGAATGTATCGGGAAATAATTGTTTTAGTTTTCTTATATCAAAGTTTATTTTCCCAAAATCTTCTAACTCTATTAAATCAAACTTATTTTCAAAGATAAGATAATAACGTTTAACATCACCATTACTGTTTGCGCTGCCGCGAAGCCAAAAAATCTGGACAAGAACTATAACTTTCCCTGAAGGATTTCTATACGATAATGCCAATGCAGACCAAGTTGTATCTGTTCTAAGATAACGGGTAGCGATTATACCGGATTCCTCATCTTTCTGTTCCGCCCATGCGCCGCGTACATAACTTACAAGGTTTCGATCCTTCCCATGACGTTCTGCTTCGCGGGCAGCGGCATTAAAATCAACCCAACGAGGAGGAACAAGCAATGCGGAAAAAGCATCAAGGAGAGTTGACTTTCCTGTGCCGGATTTTCCGACAAATAAAAATCCTTTTTCTGAAATAGGTATATCATGCAACCCCGAGAATGTCCCCCAATTAAATACCTGAAGCCTGCACATACGAAATTGTTCTTTCTCAAACAGCATGCCTGATTGAGGTTGCGCGGGAAACTTCGTTGCATTAGGCGGTTGTGCTTTCATTCTTCTTCTCCATCAGATATTAGTTCTTGTTCATTCAATATCTCACCCGCTAACATACGCTGATAAAGTTTTGTAAGCGCGATGATTTCCTCTGCAGAAAAAAGTAATTTCAAAGCAGGCGACACTTCAAAACGATTATCACTTGCGCGAATTTTCTGCAGGATATTATGCTTTTTAATCTTTTCGATTGATGCATCAATCCGTTTTGTGAAACCTGCTTTGTCGGTGTTTCCTGCTCTTTCGTACAAATTTAAGTTTTCAATAATCTCATCTCTTGAGACAACTGCGCGTCCGCCGTGAGTCTCTGCCCGCGTTAACTGCTCCCGCAGAAAAAGAAGCAATAGCGAGTCGATAAAAGTCAGATGAGTGCGGCGAAGTAATCGCGGCGCTTCCAAATCACCTGTGTCAGCCTGTCTGGTAAAAGCAACTTGCAGATCGCGATCTATCACCAGTTCCAAAAATAAATCAGCAAGCCTGCGGCGGATGATACCTTCATCCCGTAAAAAGATAGGCCAAAGTTTTGTATGCCGCTGACCGTCCAGAGACGGACCGGAAAGTAATAACACAAGAGCCTGGCGTGTATCCAGCGCTAATTCACCAGTATCGCCTGTGAACAAATTGTTTTCCGGCACCGCTATATCCTGCGATTCAGAAATATTTTCTTGCGTTGTATTTTCAGACCAATTCATCTATTTTCTCCTGCAAAAAAAATATTTTTGGTATTCGCGCGCTGCGAGTATTGCTCGCGCGGGTAATTACCGCGCATTGTTCAGCATCATCAATATTCCAGGATACAGTTTCATAACTATCCGTTTTAAAACCGTGCCTGCTTCCAAGCGCCAATAGTCCCACAACACTGCCTAGCCCCTGAACCGCCGGATGCTGCTCAAGCACATCACCGACTGAAGCCTGAGAGCGTTTTTTAAGAATGTCCCGCACATTCGTTTTAAGCAAGCGAAAATCAATCTCCGATTGAGCTACAAGCTCTCCTATAGATTCCAGATCAATGGACAGGGCTTCCCCGGCTGTCATTCCTTCGGGTAACGCCTGAAGAGACGGATCATAAAGCATCCATTGCGACAAAGATCTTAGGCGGCTGCTGGTCAGCTCAAGGGTATATTGAAGCGCTTCAGTCGCTTTAACTTCATCCTTTAACATCAATGCGGCGCGTCCCGCATCTTTCAATAGCTGATTTATCCGCCTCTGTTCAAGATATTCGCGGCTTTGAACAAAGTGCCTTAAGCTGCGCGCAAAAGTTTGCAATACATCGTTAACTATTCCTCCTTGTTCAAGAAGGTTGCGCATCATTCGCAAGAGAAAGCGCCTGTCTTTGGCATTCAGATCAGCTACAAAATCACGCGACATCACATTATCTAAAGCTTGGGCAAGAGCTGCTCCCTGTTCCGGATCAGTAAGTAAACGATAAAAAGCAGAAAATGTCCGTCCCGCATCACTTTCAGAAATTAAATCTATACCTGCAAACAGGGATTTTAATACCTCTCCTCTGCTGCCTTCAGTATCAATTATTTTTTCTCTTAAATCGCGGTTCAATTGTTCAAATTGATCCCGAACACGGCGGAAATCTCCTGTAAGATCATCTGTTAAAGAAATAATTTCCCGTATACGTTCCAGCGCCGTGGCTTGCGGAAGCACTCGCATATAGCCTTTTTCAATTGCAGTAATCTCTTTTTCTATTCGTTCTTGTTCTGCTTTCAGCCGATCTATACGACGTTGTTTGTCAGTATCCGTATCCTCAGCTAGCTTTACAAGCGCTTGAATAACCAAAGCAAGCCGGCTCTCAGTCGCTGCCGAGTGTGATTGATCGATACCCGACACAAATCGGATTGCTTCAACTGCTGCTGTAGAAAGCTCGTACTCTTCTTCCGTAGCAGTTTGAGGAAATCGTCTGTCAAGGAATCCTTCTGCCAGCCAATTGGCTATATACGCCTGGGCTGTTTGAGGAAAATCATCACCTTGCGCCCGAAGCGCCTTTCGTTCGTGCATGATCGAAGAAGGAAGATAGCGTTCGTTATCATAAAGATGTGCTTGTAATAAGCCAATAACGGTTGGACCATTGTCAGAAGCGAGTAAACGCCATAACGGCTGTGCGCGCATGCGACGATAAGTTGCTATTGCTCTGTCGGACTTCATTGGATGTTAGTATAGTATATTACAAGAAAAATTTGAAGGCTCCGCATGATATACTAATACTAACAACAAAATAACAGGAAGGTACAAAATGTCAAAAATGAATGTTCTTGAGAAAGGGTTTATTATTCTAATCCTGTCGAATTCGACTGGATTAGAAAATAACCCTACATTCTAATTCCCCCGAATTCGGGGTATTTAGAAGTCCAATTACGACCGCACTGCGTTCGCAATTAAGGCATTGCTTTGGCTTGCAATGCAAATAAAACTCGATCTTTGGGAAGCCCGTCAGATCAAACTTAGCTCTTTAAAAGAGTTCCCAAAAGTGGCTGTGTAATTTTTCACCCATCTTTCCCATTAACCAAGTTTTTTCTTTAACTCTTCAAAAGCTTCCAATGCGCCCTTAAATTTAAAACTTTCTATCTGGCGGATTAGTTCTTCGGTGCCGGAAATCGAACGGAGAGGCTCTATATAATTTAGACAATTTGTATCGCTGTCTTTCAATATTGGTTCTAGTTCGTCCAATAAAAGTTTTGCAGCCGTTTTATCCAATAGCTTAACCGGCAGCTCTTTTTCCGAAGCAGCATTATTTGCCAGAGGTTCAAATTCCGCCAATGCTGCATTTAATTCTTTTTCCAAAACAGCCATTTGTTCAGGACTAACATTGTTTATATTGTTTTTAAGCTGCATTTCTACATCTTCGGCTGCTTTTTGCAGTCTTGTTTTTTTCAACTGTCCTGCATTGCCTCGTAATGTATGAGCCAGCCTGTGCGCAAGTTTTATATCGCCTGTGTTTATGGCATCTTTTATTTCACTAATTTTATTACTATTGTTCTTTACAAAGTTTATTATCAGTTTTTGCTGAAGCTCGTTTTCGAGCTTTGCGTGTTGGGCTTTGTTTTCTGTATTCCAGGCTTTGGGTGTAAAGAATTTCATTAAACAAAGCCACAATTCCTGTGATGTAAACGGCTTGCCAAGATAATCAACCATACCTATCGTTTTATATAATTCACGATCCTGTAACATAATATTCGCTGTCAATGCCACTATGGGGATGCCTGTCTTAAGTTCCATGATTTTCGTTGTCGCTTCCAGGCCATCCATTACCGGCATGTGCATATCCATAAAAATAAGATCAAACTGCTTTTCGTCGCAAAGGCCACTTTGCAATTTTGCTTTACGGCTCTTTACCAAATCTAAACCTACTTTACCGTTTTCAGCTATCACAGTTTTAATTCCCACTTTGTTTAGATGTTCGCAAATGAGCTGCTGATTAAAAGTATTGTCTTCGCACAGAAGAATTTCACCCTCAAAAGTCGGCTTTTTTAATTCGTTTAATACTATTCGGTTTTTGAGCTGTTCATCTTTCTCAATATCAACCGTATCAAAAGTAAGTTCAAAACTGAACTTGCTTCCTACTCCGGGCGTACTTTCTATCATAAGGTTGCCGCCCATCATCTCTATCAGGTAATTTGTGATAGGAAGCCCTAAACCTGTACCGCCGTATTTTCGTGTTGTTCCGGCTTCTGCCTGCATAAACGGATGGAGTACTTTATTAATTTGTTCAGGTGTCATTCCAATCCCTGAATCTTTTACTTCAAAAGTCATGGTAATAGTTTTTTCGGTTGTGCTTTTAACTGCCGCATATAGTTTAATAATACCTGCGCTTGTAAACTTTACGGCGTTAGACAAGAGGTTAATAAGCACCTGACGTAATTTGACCGGGTCTCCAAGAGGTCTTTTGCTAAGAGAAGGTTCCGCATAAAAATACAGTATTAGCCCTTTTTCTTCTGCATCCGAAGTAATTATAGAGCGGCAAGCGGTAAATAATTCATGCATATCAAAAGGTATTTTTTCTAATTCCAGTTTACCTGATTCGATTTTTGATATATCCAGAATATTGTTTATAATGTGCAAAAGCCACTTTGAATTATCAAGAATATTACCAAGATAACCTCTGGTTTTATTTGGAATGTCATCATCAAGCGCTAATTCGGAAAAGCCGATTATGCTGTTCATCGGCGTGCGTATTTCATGACTCATGCTCGCTAAAAAGTCGCTTTTTGCTTTATTCGACTCTGTTGCAATTTCTGATTTACGCATTTCATCAATTAATTTTATATGTTCCCTTAAATCTCTTACATAACATGCTAATGTATAATCATTCTGATAATCTGCGCGAATAAGGATAACCTCGCACGGCAGCGGTTCTCCGTTTCCATCCAAATGCATCCAATCGAATTTGCGGTATCCTTCAGCAAAAGCGCCGTCTATCAGTTCTTTTGCCATTTCTGACGATAGTCTTCCGTTAGGCTGATGCACCGGCGTAAACCTGGTACTCCACATGTCAAAATATTCCTGCTTTTGTGTCAATCCGAATAAGTTCACAACCTCCTGATTGCAATCAATTATTTGATAATCTCTGGTCCAGATACTGATACACATGGGCGTGGAATCTATCATAATTTTAGTGCGTTCTTCAGCTTCGCGCATAACTTCCATATCGCGCATAATACAATTCATAGGTATATTAACTTTAAACGCTAACCGTCTTGCCATACCCAGACAGCTATCCGAACCGCAGGCGCCGCAGTCTACGGTTTGTTTTTCGCGCGTCCCTTTATTTAACAGCGTAAAAGCGGCTTGTATTTTTTCTTCGGTTATTTGAGTCAATTTTGTATCAATCGGGCAATACGTTCTTGTAAAATGCGAAAAGTCAAATGTATCATCATATTCTTTGTATAACGCTTTGTAAAAATCGGCATCAAACTTTTGTGTTACCGTGTTTCTGCGGTCATTCATCACAGTTTCAATCTTAAGTATATTTTGCTGATGCGAGCAGCCGGTTCCTACATTGCATCCGTCAATACAGTTTAAAAGATCATACATATCCGGCAGAAATTCAACAGGCGTATCGGCGTAAGTGTTTAATTTTTTATATACAGAAGGTCCTTCCGCTTTATACACGCTGATTTTTCTTCCCATAATCAATTCTATGTTTTCTTTTAATCCGCCGGGCACAGGGAACAAAGAACCCAAAGCGCCGCTAAGATCAAAATCAGTTTCTTCTTCGGGAAGTTCTATTTTGTTTTCTTTTAAGTATTCAAGTAATTTCTGAAAAGTAATATTATAATGAGGATTTCCAACTGATTCATATTCGTTGGCTTTTGCCACGCAAGGCGACAGCACGGCAATTTGCCCTTCTGTTTTTAAATAGTTTTTTAAATAAATTGCGGTGCAGGCAATCGGGCTGTGTACAGGCGACAGGTATTTCAATAAATCATGCCGGTACATTTCGCAGTATGAAACGATTGCAGGACATGATTGATTAATAATCTTGGCTGATTTTGCAACGAAGTTTCCCGCGCAATCCGACTTTTGTATGTGTTTTATGGTTGCCCATACGCAAATATCCGCGCCAAACGATACGTCATATATTTTTTTTATGCCGTTTTTTTTAAAATACGTAAAAAGTTTTTTATATTCAGGAATGTTTATTTGAACCGAAGGCGCCGCAATGAGGGTTATGGGAATACCGGCTTTTAAATCATTAAAGAAACGTTCAGCATCATCAGCAAAATATCTTGCGTCATGTTTGCACGCGTAAACGCAAATACCGCAGACAATACATTGTTTGCAATCTACTTTAACTTTTATGTTTTCGTTTTCGTCGAGATATGTGACGTTTGCAGTTTCCATCGGACAATTTCTTACGCATCTGCTGCAGCCTGTGCAAATATCAAGATTTGTCTTTACTAAGTCTCTCATTTTCCTTCCCGTTAACCTAGTATTTATAAAAAAAATCGCTACACTGTTACAATATACATTGTACAGTTTTTCTTAAAATTATGCTAGTCTTATATAACCTTTATTTTTTTTATTACTTGCTGTATATTATAACACAGGTAAGCAAATACATGGGGTGAAACGCCCCAAGGAGGCAAAAATGATAGCAGTATTAAAACCCAGCGCTACACAGGAGCAAATCGAAAGCCTAACCAAATGGCTGGAAAGCAGGGGACTTTCCGTCCATATCTCCAAAGGGGACTTTTGCACCATTCTTGGATTGATCGGAGATACAAGCCAGATTGATACAGAACTGCTGGGCAGCCTTGAAATGGTGGATTCGGTAAAACGAATTACCGAGCCGTTCAAAAACGCCAATAGAAAATTTCACCCGGATGACAGCATTATCGATATAAACGGATTAAAAATCGGTGGGGCTCATTTTCAGGTAATTGCGGGGCCGTGTTCGGTTGAATCCCCTGAGCAGATACTTGCCATTGCACAAAGCGTAAAAGCCTCCGGAGCAACCATCCTTCGCGGCGGCGCATTCAAGCCGCGCACTTCTCCCTATGCTTTTCAGGGGATGCGGGGAGATGGTATTGAATTATTGCTGGAAGCAAAAAGACAAACCGGGATGCCTATCGTTACGGAGATTATGAACGCAAGCCATCTTCCTGTATTTGAACATGTTGATATTATTCAGGTGGGCGCGCGCAATATGCAAAATTTTGAGCTGCTGAAAGAACTGGGCATGACCCGAAAACCGATACTGCTTAAACGCGGATTGGCGAACACGCTTGAGGAACTTCTTATGAGCGCTGAATATATTATAGCCGGCGGTAATCGCAATATTATACTTTGCGAGCGCGGTATCCGCACATTTGAAACCTATACACGTAACACTCTTGATCTTTCGGCAGTGCCGATGTTAAAAGAGCTTTCGCATCTGCCGGTGATAGTAGATCCAAGCCATGCATCAGGGATTGCGCGTTTGGTGCAGCCTATGTCAATGGCGGCTGTAGCAGCAGGCGCACACGGACTTATGATCGAAGTACACAATGATCCTTCAAAAGCGCTATGCGACGGAGCGCAATCGCTTACTCCGGAACAATTTGCTGAAGTATCGGAAAAAGTACGTAAGATACGCGAGGTTATAAAATAATGAATGTCGGTATTGTCGGAATAGGATTGATCGGCGGCTCTTTGGCAAAAGCATATAAACTTGCAGGTAACATCGTTTACGGCTATGATGCAGACGAATCTATTTTGGGTTTTGCACAGCTTTCCGGCGCGATAGATAAAGTGTTAGACGACAATTCTGTCGGTTTATGCGATGTTTTGTTTATCGCTGTTAATCCCGGCGATGCAGTGGCTTATCTGGAAAAAGCCGCGCCTAAAATTAAAAAAAACGCAATGGTTATCGATTGCTGCGGCGTTAAACGTTTTGTCTGCTCGCGCTGCTTTCCGCTTGCTCAAAAGCACGGTTTTGTTTTTGTCGGAGGACATCCAATGGCAGGAAGCCACAAAGCGGGTTTTAAAAACAGCCGGGATAATTTGTTTCGCGGCGCATCGATAATTCTGGTGCCGCCCGTTTATGATGACCCTGTTTTATTCGGCAGGATCGAAGAAATTTTAATACCTGCCGGTTTCAGTCACCTGACAATTACATCCGCAGAAAAACACGATGAAAGAATTGCGTTTAGTTCTCAGATGGCACATGTGGTTTCCAATGCTTATATTAAAAGTCCAACAGCCATTACACATAAAGGTTTTTCTGCGGGAAGTTATAAAGATTTAACCCGCGTTGCGCAGCTTAATGCGGATATGTGGGCAGAATTGTGCATGGAAAACAGTGATTTTTTGGAGCAGGAACTGGATAACTTTATAAAAGAAATTAAGCGATACAAAAAAGCTCTTGCAGAAAAAAATAAAAACGAACTTAAAAAATTACTGGAAGAAGGCAGCCGGCTGAAAAAGGAGCTGGATAACTGATGAAAACGATTACCGTTAATGCGTCAAAAACATACGACATATTAATCGGCGGCGAAGGGTTTCTTGATGAGGCAGGTTCTGTTATACGCAAGACCTTTTCTGCGTCAAATGCCCTGACAGCAGCTATCGTAACGGATGACAATGTATCTGCACTTTACGAAAAACGGCTGGCAGACTCTTTGAAAAAAAACGGTTACCGTGTTGTTTCCTATGTATTTCCGCACGGAGAATCTTCCAAAAATACCGATACTTTCCTCTCCCTCATTTCATTTCTCGCGCAGGAAAAACTTGGCCGCTCAGACATCGTGATCGCGCTGGGCGGCGGCGTAACAGGAGATATAGCGGGTTTTGCGGCATCTTGCTACATGAGAGGCATTCGCTTTGTTCAGATACCAACTACTTTGCTGGCAGCAGTTGATTCATCTGTTGGGGGAAAAACCGCCGTAAATATTCCCGCCGGAAAAAATTTGCTCGGTTCATTTTATCAGCCTGATGTTGTGTTATGCGATGTAACGCTGCTTTCCACACTTACTGCGGATGTTTTCAGGGACGGCTGCGCAGAAGTTATCAAATACGGAATAATAGCCGATCGCGATTTATTTGAATCTCTAGCGTCAACTTTGTTGACGCAAAAGCCAATTAATACACAACTGGAAGAAGTGATTGCAAAATGCACGGCAATAAAACGCGATATTGTCATGGAGGATGAATTTGAAACCTCTTTGCGGAAATTGCTTAACTTTGGGCATACTGCAGGACACGCAATTGAATCTTTAAGCGGCTACAGTATTTCCCACGGTCATGCTGTTGCTGCAGGAATGGCAATTGTAACCCGCGCTGCTGTACGCCTGGGTTTGTGTGATGTGCAATGCCTGCAGGATATTCTACAAATGCTGCGTCTTTACGGTTTTCCGGAAAATACTTCATATAAAGCCGATGAAATAACGCGCGTATGTTTATCTGATAAAAAACGGGAAGGAAAAAAATTAACGATGATCTTTCCGCTTGAAACAGGAAAATGTGTCCTTAAAGACATTCCTGTCGAAGAACTGGAAGCTGTAATACAAATGGGATTAGAGGAATTCTGATGGATGTTCGAATAACCAAACCTTTGCAAGGCGGCACAGTCCCTGCAATAACCTCAAAATCATCAGCGCACAGACTGTTGATTTGCGCAGCGCTTGCCGACAAAGAAACATTTATACACTGTCCGCAGCTCCATGATGCCCTCTCCGAAGACATAGACGCAACAATACGCTGCCTGCAGGCGTTAGGTGCTAATATACGCCATGAACGTGAAGGATTTTTCGTTACTCCTGTTAACCTGCGCAAAATAAATAAAGATAAACCCTATTTGCTAAACTGCGGCGAAAGCGGAGCAACATTCCGTTTTCTTTTACCTGTTTGCGCCGCGCTTGGATTGCGCGTATCTTTTGCTCTGGGAGGGCGGCTGCCTTCGCGTCCTCTTTCCTCGCTACGCGATGAAATGATTTCTCACGGCTGTATTTTGTCCGAACCTGGTTCCTCTCCGTTAAAGTGCGAAGATCAATTAACAAACGGAACCTTTACGCTGCCCGGCAATATTACTTCGCAATATATCAGCGGATTGCTGCTCGCGCTTCCGTTTCTTTCAGGAGATAGCTCAATAAAAATAACAGACGTTTTGGAATCGCGCCCTTACGTGGATATGACTTTGGATGCGCTTCGTTTATTCGGCGTAACTGTTCATGAAGAAGGACAGACTTTCCGCATACCCGGCGGACAGACCTTGATTTCACCTAACAGCGTTCATGCAGAAGGCGACTGGTCAAACGCGGCATTTTGGCTGTGCGCAGGCGCTATAAGCGGCGCAGTTACCTGCACAGGACTTAATCCGGCATCCCGGCAGGGAGATCGCGCTATCCTTAAACTGCTTTCCAGTTTCGGCGCAAATGTAGTCTGCAAAGACGATATTGTAACGGTAACCCCCGCTAACCTTTGCGGAATCGATATTGATGCGGGAGACATACCCGATTTAGTGCCTGTTCTTGCCGCTGTGGCAGCTTCTGCAAATGGAAAAACCGTTATCCGCAATGCAGCGCGTCTGCGAATGAAAGAAAGCGATCGCCTGCACACTGTTGCTGCCTCTCTTTCAGAACTTGGCGCAGATATTACGGAAACACAGGACGGACTTGTCATAATCGGAAAAAAAACTTTAACGGGCGGAGAAACACAATCTTACGGAGATCACCGAATCGCCATGACTGCTGCGGTTCTATCCGCCGTTTGCTCAGGACCTGTAATAATTAAAGATGCGCAGGCAGTAAGAAAATCCTATCCTTCTTTTTTCGAAGATTTTAAAACCGCGCTGGGCGGTGAGTACGAAATAATTTAAAGGAGCTGCAAATGTCATCAACATACGGAACGAATTTAAAAATTTCCATTTTTGGGCAATCTCATTCTCCTGCCATTGGAGTAAGCATTGACGGATTACCTGCCGGTTTCCCGATAGATTTTGATGAACTGCAAACTTTTCTGAAGCGGCGTATGCCGGGAACAGCAGCACATTCAACCAAGCGAAAAGAACCGGACATACCGGAGTTTTTATCAGGATTGAATGACGGCGTTACCTGCGGCGCACCGTTAGCCGCAATCATCCACAGCACGGACACACGCTCATCAGACTATGAACAAATAAAAGATATTCCCCGCCCCTCACATGCCGATTATACCGCGTATATTAAATACGGCGAAAAACGGGATGTTCGCGGCGGCGGATCGTTTTCCGGAAGACTGACAGCTCCATTGTGTATTGCCGGCGGAATTTGCCTGCAATTACTGCGTCAGCAAAAAATAAATATAAGAGCGCACATTTTGCAAATAGCAAATATACAGGATCGCCCCTTTGACCCTGTTAACGTGAGTAAAAAAGAAATTGATTTTTTAAAAACAGCAGATTTTTCCGTACTCGATACAGATGCGGGCGAACGAATGAAATCTGCCATTGAAGAAGCGCGGAAAAGCGGAGATTCACTTGGCGGAATAATTGAATGTGCAGCAATTGGCGTACCTGCCGGTATCGGAGACCCGATTTTTGACGGCATGGAAAATCGTATTTCGGCAATAATTTTCGGTATTCCCGCAGTTAAAGGCGTAGAGTTCGGTAATGGTTTTTCTGCCGCTGAATTACGCGGGTCGCAAAACAATGACGCCTTTGTTATACGCAATGATGTTATTCAAACTTCTACTAACCGTCACGGCGGTATTTTAGGCGGCATCACATCGGGAATGCCTTTACTATTCCGCGCTGCTTTTAAACCCACTCCGTCCATTTCAATAGAACAGGGAAGCGTCAGCTTATCCCGCAAAGAAGAAGTACGTCTTGCCGTAACAGGCCGTCATGACCCTTGCATTGTTCCGCGCGCTGTCCCATGCGTTGAAGCTGCGGCTGCAATAGCAATATACGATGCATTATTGGGATGTAAATGCGCAATATAATATTGATTGGAATGCCTGGCTGCGGCAAAACAAGCATCGGAACAGCGCTTGCTGAAAAAATGAACCGGGAATTTGCAGACTCGGACGATCTAATTATAAAAACTGCCGGTAAATCCATCCCTGACATTTTTGCAGAAGACGGAGAAGATGTATTCCGTAAACTGGAATCCGATGTATTGCAAACATTATGTAAACGCAGCGGCTTGATTATTGCCACAGGCGGAGGAATTGTAACAAAACCGGAAAACCGGGAAATAATAAAGCAAAACGGAATAGTTATTTATTTGGAAAGAGATCTTGCGCAATTGCCGGTATCAGGGAGGCCGCTTTCTCAAAAAGAAGGCGTTAACACATTGGCGGCGGTTCGTCTGCCGCTTTATTCGTTATGGAGCGATTACACCGTCACCGTTTGCGGCATCGAAGAAACAGCCGCCCTAATCCTACAGAAAATAATTGACATAAAATAATTTTTACATGAAAATATAATAAGGCAAGGAGTGATATATGTTAAAAAAAATGTTTTTAGCCGTTTTAATACCGGCATTAGTATTTGTTTTTGTAACTTGCAAAAACAATTTCAAAGAAAAAAACGAAACAGACAATGAAGGACCAGAGATTGCTTTACAGACGCAAGCAGGAGATTTCGGTTATATAATGAATCAAACCAATGACGGAATTATTATTACCTATAAAACTGTAAATGCAATTAACGTTGTTCTTCCTGACAGCATAGAAAATCTTCCCGTAACAGGATTCCAGCCCGGACTGTTCCGCGGCGACACAATCGTACAATCAATCACCCTTCCTGTTACAATTACCGCAATTCCAAATGAAGCATTCAGCGGCTGCACCGGCTTATCAAGTATTACTCTTCCCGGAGTAATAACAGTTGGAAACAATTCTTTCAGAAACACTGCTTTTTCAGACCTAACATTGCCTGCAGCAGCAACAATCGGAAGCAGCGCATTCAGAGGTTCCGGCATTTCAAGCATCACATTGCCTTCGATAGTAACAATCGCCGGCTACGCATTTATGGACGCAACCAGCCTTGAAAAAGTAACTTTCGGCGAAGAGCTAACCACATTGGGATATGCGGCATTCAGCGGATGCATAAATTTAAAAGAGATGAATGTTCCCGACAGCCTGACAATATTCCAAATTGAAGACAGATGGAATCCCGTAGACAACACTTTTTTAAACTGCAATAAATTGCCATTCGCAGCAAGAGGCAAACTAAAAGCGCAAGGTTACAGCGGCAGAGGGTTTTAAGCTACACGTCCAAATTCTGCACAAGCAGCGCGTTTTCTTCGATAAACTCGCGGCGCGGCTGCACTACTTCGCCCATCAATGTGGTGAAGATGCGTTCCGCTTCGACAGTGTCATCAAGATGCACCTGGATTATATTGCGTTTATTGGGATCCATCGTGGTATCGCATAACTGATCGGGATTCATTTCGCCTAACCCTTTGTAGCGCTGAACGGAAACTTTTTCTGCATCTCTGCCGGACTCGGAAAGAATACGGTCTTTTTCTGCATCATCGTAGGCGTAAAAAGATTTTCTGTCATAGCTTACTTTGTAAAGCGGCGGCATTGCGATATAAACATGACCCTGCTCAATAAGCGGTGTCATGTAACGATAGAAAAATGTCAGCAGCAATGTGCGGATATGAGAACCGTCAACATCGGCATCTGCCATGATAATGACTTTATGATAACGGATTTTGGAAATATCAAAGTTGTTGCCGCAGCCTGCGCCGACGCTTGCAATTATGGGTTGAAGTTTGTCGTTGGTGATAACTTTTTCTATTCGTTGTTTTTCTACGTTGAGCATTTTTCCCCACAACGGAAGAATTGCCTGATAGCGATGATCACGGCCTCCCTTTGCGGTACCGGCTGCCGAGTCGCCCTCAACGATAAAAAGTTCGCACTTTGCAGGATCTTTCTCGGAACAATCGGCAAGTTTGCCGGGCAAACCGGCAGAGTCCATCAGGTTTTTACGGCGTGTCGCATCACGCGCCTGACGTGCAGCAATTCGCGCTTTTGCTGCCAGCACGGATTTTTCAAGTATGTTATTTATTACATCGGGGTGTTTATCAAAATACAATTCCAGCTGTTCGTTTATAAAAGATTCAACTATGCCTTTAACCTCTGAGTTGCCGAGCTTTCCTTTGGTTTGCCCTTCAAATTGAGGATTGGGAACCTTCACCGACAGTACCGCGGTCAGCCCTTCGCGCACATCGTCGCCGGAAAGAGTTTCGTCCAGCTTTTTGGAATGTTTGGATTTTTTAAGAAACTCGTTCAGGGTGCGGGTAAGCGCAGATTTAAAACCAACAAGGTGAGTGCCGCCTTCGCGGGTATTAATATCATTTACAAACGAGAACATTATCTCATTAAAGCCGTCGTTGTACTGGATAGCACATTCAATTTCGATTTCGCCGCCGGCTCCGTCTTCACGTGTACCATCAATATAAACAGGCTCTTTATACAAAATTGTTTTATTTTGATTCAGGTACTCTACAAAACTTTTTACGCCGCCCTCAAATTTAAATTCGTGAACTTTGGGCGTGGTAAGCCGCTCATCACGGATGGTAATTTTTAGCCCTTTATTTAAAAACGCAAGTTCGCGAAGGCGGTTGGAAAGCGCATCATAATTATGGGTTGTGGTTTCAAAGATCGATGTATCGGCTTTCCAGCGAATGACCGTCCCGCGGCGTTCGGGGGTACTTACGTAAGGCAGCCCGGCTGCGGTTATTTCCTTTGCCAGCCCCTGAGAAATACCGGCCTTATAACGCTGGGTGTGGATTTTACCGTCTCTGTGAACAAACGCCTCGCACCACTCGGAAAGGGCGTTTACAACAGCAACACCAACGCCATGCAGACCGCCGGAGACCTTGTACGATTTTTTATCGAACTTTCCGCCGGAATGCAGCTTCGTCATTATCAATTCCAGGGCGCTGACACGCTCTTCAGGGTGAATATCTACGGGGATACCGCGCCCGTTGTCCTCGACGCGAACCACATCGTTTCCTTCCAAAACAACGAGAATCTCGGTACAAAAGCCCTGCATAGCTTCGTCTACAGAGTTATCGACAACTTCAAAAACAAGGTGATGCAAGCCATCAATGCCTGTAGTCCCGATATACATACCGGGGCGCTTGCGAACGGCTTCCAAACCCTTCAAAACGGTGATATTTTGCGCTGAGTAATTATTTTCTGAACTCATGCTGTTATTATACAAAATTCAGGGGGAAGGGTAAAGGGAGCCAGATACGGGGTTAAAGATTTTCTCACAGAGCCTCGACTGGCAAGAATTTCTCGCAGAGGCGCAGAGTACGCGGAGTTATTGTTCGAATACGGAGTCTTAAACCCTGGAAATATATCGAAGCTTTGAGATATATGGGATTCATTACCGCACTGTAAAATCAATACTGGTTGGCACATTTTCTGCCAGTGTGGCGATTCGCCACTCCCCGCCGGTTGGTCTTATTACAATTCTTAATTGGTATTGTCCAGGTCTTAAAGTATCGGGTACAACACAATTAATTTCTAAAGGATTAGCATTAGTGTACCCAACACGAATCGATCCGATATTTCTGGTGCCGACAATTGCTGTTATATTTCCATTATTGTCTACCAGCGCAGCTCCTGTTTGACCGCCGCCCCATCTCTCCTCTCCGCGATTTCTTGTACGTACGGTTGCCGTAAACCTTTCATTTTGGGAAACAGTTGTTTTATCTACAGTAAAAACTGTTAACGCAAGCCCATAACCGCCGCCCGGATGGCCTCTTTCTGCAGTAACAGTAAAAGGTATAGCGTTGGGAATATTACTGTTTAAATCAGACCTCGTTACAATATTCCATTCGCCGTCAGCGAGCCTAAAAACCATTCTTAACTGATATTGCCCAGGCGCTACAGTATCCGGCACAAAACTGTTTATTGTTGAATTACGGTAAACCCTGGAATTCATCGCTTTGTAATTAGTTGTTCCAATAACTGCCGTTATGCTGCCGCTGTTATTTACTAATGCTATAGCTATTTGACCTCCGGGAAATGCTTCCAAGACATTAATATTTTGCATTCGTACAGAAACTGTAAAATTTTCATTTTGAGAAACCGATGTCTTATTTACGGTAAAACTTGTTAACCCAAATTCATGATTCTGGTAAACACCGCCTGCATTAGGTTTAAAATTGATAAGCATATCATTGTTATTATTGAAATTATAATTCCCGGGATTTAACGCATTAAGAGAATACCATCCGTCAGACCTTCCTCCCCATCCCCAATTGATGTGAAACCTGCCGGCATTATCGTATCCGTCTATTACAAAAGCGTGAGAAGCATTGCCATTTCCGCTGTATGCTACCGGTAAGCCGTTGTCTAATTGATCTCTTATTATTGCTTCCCACTCTGCATCGTTATAATATCTGCGAAAAAGCTGTTGAATACTTCTATCATACCCAAAAAAAGTAACAACCGCCCTGGGCCATCGTAAACCGGGCTGAAGTGCTGCCCTGACGTGGTACACAAATGTAGCTACAGCATTTCGCTGCAGCTCAGTGCTGTTTCTGCCGTCCCTTCGATAAGAATTGAGCATATTGTTCCAATCATAATCAATATTAAAATTTACTGATGGAATTGCTGCTCCTCTAAACGTGAAAGGCTCGTTCCGTCCTATTCCTCGTCTTGGATAATTGTGATACTTCATTACCTGCGCAGTTGCAATAACCACGCAGTTTACAGGTGACATGCTGCTATAGGGATGACCTTGACCCCATTTGGTTTGCAGCAACGGTCCAACTATAGCGCCGGGGTTTGGTGCGGCGGTTAAAAGCGAAGCAAGCTCATCATCATCAGGTACAATCGAAACCTCTTCACCTTCCAACGGAGAGTCTTCTATATCACCAGCTTCTTGAGCGTACAGATTGCCGCCGAAAAATATCAACACAAAAATTAGTAAAAAGCCAAGAAAACTGTATTTTAACTTCATAAAAAACCTCCATTTTAATTGTATTATACAATTTTTATAATATTTTAACAATATTCTTTTAATTTTTTTGCCTACATTGGGGTAAATTTCATGCACTCAGGATGGCGCTTGCGTCGTAACCTGTGGGGCAAAAAAATTATTTACTTCATTCATTCACCCTTTTGCGTCTTTCGTTTATCTACCTGTAAACAAATTTCCTATAACCCATCCAAAAACGCACATCATACGAATTTCTCTTTAACCATAAAATAATAACATTAGCAGCATAAACCATAACAAACTTTGCCAACATGCGTATACTTCCTTTGCATCAGAACACAACTTTCCAGTAATTTTATTATGATTGTTAATTTTAACACCCAACATCGTACAGGCACTCACGGAAGCGGGCTCAGAGTAAACTCTGTCAGAAAAAACATCTTACGAAATTCCTCGCTGAAGAGACCGAGCGCAGCGAGAGGCTCGTAAGCGAATTCCTGAGTGGTTTTTTCTGAGCCCGATGCCGCGAGCGCCTGTACGGAGAGGAATTTAACTCTTTAACCTGTTTATTTCGTCCAAAGAAAGCCCGGTTATTTCCTGCACAAACTCAAGCGTTGAGCCTTTTGCCAGTAAATTCCGTACTGTAGTTCTGTCTTTCTCTTTGCTGCATTCTTCCCAGCTTTCCTTGCGGGCATAAGCAAGCGCATCTTCCATGTTCCATTCTGCGTATAACATACCCAATACCTCTTTTGAATACCTTACTCTGGAAACTTCGCCCTTTGGGCTCGTTGAGAGAACCAGAAACTCACTCAGTATATCATGTTTCCGGCAATATTTAATAGCTGTTTTGATCCCTTCTTTTAAATTACCCAGCTCTTCCCAAAAAGCATGCGCTTTAGCTATGAACATACTGTATTCCTGAAGTCTCTTACAGCGATTCACGATATCTTCATTTTTGCCTTCTTTGATGTTTATCACCTTTACTTCAAGCTCTAAAAATGGCAGGGTTTTTTCCGGAAGCCCCAGCTCTTTAGGGTTTTCAAAAAGATCTGACAATTTTACAGTCTTCTTGTCGGGAAAAGGCTTCTGTCCATTGTACAATACAAAGAACTCAGGCCAGGGGATTGAAAGCTGTTTTTCTGAATAAATGCTGTTACTGTCAATCATTGATTCATAGACATCAGAAATATAGAACAAAAGTCTGAGTGCCATATTTGGGTTTATGGTACTTTGATGTTCAACCAAAACAACCAATTTTTCGCCTATTACGAAAGATATGTCGTTAAAAATATCCATCCACAAAACATTTTCCAATGTGTTGAGCAAAAGCCGCGTTTTCGCGGCGTTTAAATAAATTTCCTTAATGCTTGCCGACCAAAGGGAGGCATGGAAACCGGGGTGTCTGGGGGCAGGGAAACCCCCTCCAGAGCGCAGTACAATTCCCGCAGAAGGTCGGGGTTTTCAAAGAGCGTTGTGAATACGCTGCTTTTAAATTTTCGATTTACATTCATGTAAACCTCCAAAGAATAGATTTAACTTTGAAAAAAGTTATAGCTATTAATGGCGCGCAGATGCGTGGTGCTTGACCGAAAACGAAAGTTTTTTGAAAATTTTTAAGAATCTTTACCACGAACATGGAAAAATTGAAGATTTTCTTATTTTGCGGACTATTTTAAAAGCACTTAAATGGTGATGGCAAGCGTCATGGAGAAAATAACCACTAAACCACTAAAATTTTATATTATTTATGGGAAATGTGCTCCCCCTAATTATTGTTTGTTTTTATAATTGTTAAAAATAAATGAACTTCGTACAGGCGCGGCGGGCTGCGGGACTGCGGGCAGGGAAAACAATCTTTGCAGCTCCCTGCGAAAGAGACCTGACCACTAAAACTAAGAAAAATTAAAAAAATTGAATTGTAATTTATAAGTTTTAGTGGTCAGGGCTCTGTAGCAGATTCCGGCAAATGTTTTCTCTGCACGCAGACCCGCAGACCGCCGCGCCTGTACGGAGAGCGAGTTGAGCTTATCACTTTTAAATCAGGCAGAACAATGGGCATACTGTTCTAACTTAATTTTTGGTAGCAGCTACCTTTTTCTAGGGTAAAGGGGCACCCTATATACCGCCGGGATTCGCACTTGAATAAAGGACTTCTTCGCCGTCTGACAAACTGATGCTTAAACTGCCGTCCGCTTTACGCGTGGCTACCTCTTTAAAATGCGTAAAATATTTCCGATCTACTATCGCAATATGAGACAGCACCCATTCTTTAAGAAATTTGGAAAATGACATAAGGGATACTCGTTTTCCTGTGTTAAAATATTCGATATGCTCTGCAACGGTTAATATAAATTTTTTGTGTTCTTCTTTATGTTCAATATAGCCCGAAAATTTTGAAGAATTCATTATTTTTTCTTCTGTAGCAAAATGTACCTTGATATAGTTTACCGCTTCATCAATTACCCTGTTTAAATATTTACGTTCCTGATCTTCATCTCCCGTTACATGGTTAAACATTTCATTTACTAAATCTACGAGTCCTTTGTGCTGTTCATCAATTACTTTTATTCCGCAAGTTAACGTCTTGGACCAGTCAATCAAATTGGAATTATTATACATATTTTACCGCCGTGTTTTTTTTAGTAATTTATATTGTATCATACTCCGGGGAAGAAATGGAAGTAATACTTGACACTTTTTTTCTTATTATGATAATATTTAAACATAAAATAAAGGAGGATTTTAATGTTTATAAAAAGAATTTTTATTATCTTGCTGCTGCTATGTGTATCTGCCGTGCTTTTTGCCGAGGAAGGCGGCAAAAAGTCAAATTCAGTTTCAGTAGATTTATATCCGCTGGTAAAGGGATTTATAGCTACTGACTCCGGAAACTCAACTTATTTCATTTGTTTTACTTTAGGTTACGAACGTCTTATCCTCCCTCGTTTTACTATTGGCGCAAATGCAGATTTTTTCATAGGTTCAGTTAATAATATAAGTTATTTATATTTTGGTGTTAGCGGAGTTGGGCGTTATTATCTCATGTCCGAAAACGCCGAAAAATTCTTTCTTGGTGCCAGCTTGGGTTTTAACACACAGTCCATGAATAATAATAATTTCACAGGAATTACGGCTGGCTTAAGCGCAGGTTATAGAATAATGATAAAAAGCATATATATTGAACCGTCTATATCATATGTTTTATCAAAAACAAGAGCGATTAATTTTAGCGGCGCCTCAGTTGTTCCATTGGGATGGCAGGGCGGTCTGCGCTTTGGTTTTTCATTTTAATATAAAGGAGAGATCGTATGAAAAAAACAAAGTTTTCCTTGCTTGTGCTAATGCCGATTTTAGCATCAATAATGCTTTTGATATTATCTTCATGTGACGGCTCCTATATGGATCCGGGTATTTTGGGAGAAGCAGGCAGTTTAGGCGGAATAAGCGGCGGAACTATCATTGTCAGAAATGATTCAACTTATTCTTCAGATGCAAATGTAACCGTATCTGTTCGTTATGCAAACAATACATCTAATGTTTTGGCAAGCGGTAATTGCGCCCGCAATAATTCCATTACCTTATTCAATATTCCGGCAGGTACATATATAGTACAGGTAACTGATGGCAACAGCTGGAGCGCTAACAGCTCTTCTTTCACTATTAGTGAATCTCAAACAGAAATTTTTAATTACAATGGGTTTAGTTTAACACGCCTGTAACTATTCTAGCTTAATTTTTGGTAGCAGCTACCTTTTTTTAAAATTGGTAGCTGCTACCATTTTGATTTACCTGTTACGGGTCGATGGGTTCATCTTCCATGCCTTCCGCGAACGCTATTGTGAAGAAACCAATTGTATCTGTACCAACAAATGGAATGGTCATTGCACTGTCTTTGAATAACATAGCAGCTTCTCCATATGCTTCTACCAATGCATCATAGTCAGCAAAACCACCTTCAGAAAAAGCCACAGCCCATTCGTCAAGAGTCATGGTGACACCACCGGCAAAAAGTTCTGCGAATTCCATTCCAAAATAAAAACCAGGTGTAAAATCATTGTCTATGTTCAACATGGTTGTGGGATTGGGAGAGGGACCGGGACCGCCAGATGATGTGGGTTTGAAATTAATTGCTTCCTTGCTAACATAAAATACAGTATCAAATTCTCCTGCCATCATTTCATAAGTAATCACTAAACCCACATAATAATTACCTGAGCCAGTCCAGGCGTTGCCTTTAGCATCATTTATCAGGAAGTCTAATGTTCCGTCCTGGATATTACCCTGGTTACCGATTATATCCAAATCAGGGTTTTCCAAATATGCTTCGATTTCACCCATATCTCCAAACAAACCTAACATAACATAAACATCACCGCCATGAAAACCAAAATCCAAATTCTCAACAACAATTCTTTGGTGAGGAAGCTCCCAATCACCGCCGCTGTCGCCGTCGTCTGAAGCATACATCGGCTCATTGGAGAACATCAGTGTGAAGAAGCCTACTACATCAGTTCCTGTAAAAGCAGGAGATGTTAATGCGGGGTCTTTATATATTACCCAAGGATCTCTATCATCTCCTCCTGATGTTAATTGGGCGTAATTCATTGCTCCGCCTGTTATATAACCGGCATATTGATTAAGTGTCATGGTTTTGCTTCCGGTTGTTTCAAAGTGTATATCAAAAGCATTACCGCCGTCGATTTCGGTGCCGTCATCCGGATCTACTTCTGTTGATAAAAACGCAAACAATCCCCAGAATGAACCATAAGAGAAATCAGACATTTCCAGCTCAGGATCAGAATTAGCGGTAAAATCGACCGTTTGTTTGGTGACAAGGAATAAAGGCATTCCGCCATCATCAATCATCAGACATACATACCATGAACCGCCGTCGTTCCAGGGAATACCTAAACCGGTTTCCAATTCAATTGTTATTGAGCCATCCTCGATATAACCGTAGCCGCCTGTTACTCCCACTCTAAAACCATCTTCTTCCGAAAACATAGCTTCTATGTAGTTCATCATGGCAGTCATATTTGCAAATAAGCCTAACTGTGCATAGGTATCATCTTCAAAATCCAAACCGTTAACAGTAACAGTTGCAGCATTTTCAGCGAAATTTGTCATGTTAAAGTCGGAATAATTAAGTACCGGGTTTGGATTAGTGCCGAAATTATACATTATTTTACTTATACCATGAGCGATAAGTTCTTCTTCTTCATCTCCGGTTACAATCCATATATACCAGGTACCTGATGCAGACCATAAGTCTCCGTTGTGCATAGAGTATAATTCAAGAATTGCTGTATTATTTTCCACAATTCCTTCAGATCCTACAAAAGGCTGCGCGTTTAAATAATCGTTACTGCTTAAACTTAGGAAAGCTGCTATTAATTCTACTTCATCAGGAAGACCATTGATGGTTATAGTAGCTGCTTTTAAACCAGCCGATATTGCCTCTTCAAAATCTCCAAATGCTTGATAGAGAGCCATGTAAGCGTCATCAAAATTATCTGTTGCGGCTATTGCTATATTGATAGCTTCGTTTAGCGCATCCATAACTTCCTGTGTAACCCAGAATTCAGACGGGCTGATATCTTTACCATCTGTGCTGATTTTTATTAAAGCTTTTGTCGCTTCTATATCAGCTGCAAATTCTGCAATATCATCTGCATCTAATCCCGTAGTTATCGAGCCCCTCTCTCTTGCATTGGTAAAATCAGCTATTTTATTGGTAAGAAAGATTACTTCACTATTTACTTCCTGCTGAGTTTGAGCGGAACTTAGTATTGCTCTTGAAGTATCTATATTGTCTTCAAAATTTTCCCAAACAGTCGGGGTAACCCACCATTTACCAATTGCAATATCAGTGCCGTCTGTAGATTTTGCTGTGGTTTCAAGCAAAAGTTCCGCCTGGGAAATCAGTGTTTCCAATACAGAAGTATCGGGACCGTCGCCATCGCCGTTGCCGTTTTCGTCGCATCCTGTTAAAAACAGCAACCCTGTTACCAGCACTAATGCCGGTATTAGTTTTAATAATTTTTTCATTACTTAAACTCCCTTATAAAACTCCGCTTCAGATTCAGGGTTGATAACCCTGATCAAACAACGTTTGATTGCCCTGCCGGACAGGAACCTGAAATAACGGGTAATATACAAAAAATGCAGATAGATCTCTGGCATTGTAGTATTTTCTGAGAAATTGTATTGGATTATGAACGATTCTATGCGATAGGGGGGGGGGGGGGGGGGGGGGGAATTTTTTTTTTTTTTTGGGGGGAGAAAGGGAAGGAAAAAAAAAAAAAATATTTCTTCCCCCGCCAAAAAAAAAAATAAAAACTTATTATTTTAAATATAATAAC
>WQXG01000038.1 GCA_009784975.1 Treponema sp. | reverse complement strand
TAACCAATCTTCAACGCCTGAAGACTGGGAAAAACTGCTTCCCTGGAATATTTTTAAATCTTAATTTTTTCTCTGGTTTTTCGCAAAAATATTGGCTTTATCACCGCTTAAATTGACGATTACTTGATGCTGACACTAAAGAAACAATTAAAAAGTCATAATCCGAGAATGAGCTTTCACCTTGCAGCTTCCAGTCAAAATTTAGATAATATGGTCCTGTCGCTGCAGGAAATGTAACATCACGATACATATGTACTCTACTAATAGAATTTGTAGTATATGTATTTGAGACTCCACTGTCGTTCGAAATGTAGGCAGATCTGGTACCTCCCGAAGCGGCAGTCGCAGTCCCCACATGCCACTGATTTGTCTGTGTGCCGTTTACAATTGTAAATGAATTAGTTCCTTCAAAACCTTCGCTGAAAATAACTGTAGAACCTGTATGAATTATTATCGGTCTTGTTGAAACTGTGCTGTATACAATATTGAAAACACCTGCAGCGCCAGGATTTTTTGGAATTACTCTTATATAGATTGTATCATCTAATGTAAGCGAACCTAAAGATCTTGCAGTAGTCCAACCGGAATCTGTATCTGCAAAAATGGTTGTTCCATCACTTCTAAACGCGCTTACTAATACATCGACTGTTGCGTCGCCATCACCCTGCAATAAATCATTCCACCATAATCTATGGGTGTCCGTTATTTGGGAAGTTACCGAATACCAAATTTCTTTTACAGAGGAAGTAAAAGTTCCTCTTTTCCATTCGCCGAAAGTAAGCGGTATTGCAGTAGATGAAATATCTGCCGGCAAGATTGTTACTTGCGGTCTTGTGTTAGTAGTACTGAATACAACTCCAAAGGTGCCGGTACTGCCTGAAGACCTTGGGGTTATTCTAATATAAACAGTACTATTTGAAGCAGGAGTAAAATTCTGCGGTGTATTCCATGCTATATCGCCATTATTAAAAATTGAAACACCGTTTTCGTAAAAAGCGCTTGTAACTACATCAAGCGATTTACTAGTGCCGCTTGCATCGGTGTCATTCCACCAAACATAGTATATTTGCCCGCCGGTTACATCAAACGAGTACCATGCTTCACTTACTATTGTACTGAAAATGTTACCATCTACCCATTGATTTTCTGTTAGTGCAGTTGCATTGGCAGGAGGAAGCCAAGGTCTTGTGTTAGTAGTATTATACCCAATAGCAAAAGTTCCGCTAGCTCCGGCATTTTTTGGAGTTACTCTTATATAAACAGTAGCGTCATTTGTTATAGAAGCATTTCGTGAAACACTCCATGCAGAATCCAAATTATTATCTGCTACCCATGCATTTCCATTGGCATTCCATACACTGACAACAATATCCAGATTTTTATCTCCATTGCCGGCTAAGCTGTCATTCCACCAAAGATGATGAGTAGCATTACTTGTAGCAGTAATCGAATACCAAACCTCTCCGCCGGAGCCGGCTGTAATTTCGCCGTTTGCCCACTGTCCTGCAGTAAGCGCATTAACAGTGCCGGTAAGAGTATATTGTACAGGTCTTGTCGTTTCGTCTTCGGTATAAACAATGCCAAATGTACCTGTTCCGCCTGAAGTATTGGGATATACTCTGACAAAGACAGTTCCAGTTGATGCTGCGGTAAATGTTTGCGGAGTGCCCCATGCAGTATTACCTGGATTTGCAAAAAGAGTAGTTCCATTAATACCGTCAAAAGCTTGCGCGCGAACATTTAAAGTTTTAGTATAATCGCCATTTGTTCCTGTAGTATTTAACCAGACATTGTAAGTTTTTCCCTGAGTTACGTTCATAGAATACCACTTTTCTACATTACTGGTAACTTCTCCGTCTGTCCATGTACCTGCAGTAAGCGCGGCAGCGCCAGTTGGAGCAAGCCATGGTCTTACAGTATCGACATGGTAAACAATATTAAAAGTTCCTGTTGCGCCTTGTGTTTTAGGCGTTACCCTGATAAAAATTGTTTCGTCGGAATTAAGACTAACTGTTCTTTCAGCATTCCATGCAGAATCTGCATTTGAAAAAATTGCCTCATCATTTGCGCGCCAGGCGCTAACTTCGACATCTACAGTTGCGGAGCCGTTGCCTTGTCCCGCGTCATTCCACCAAATACGATGAATTCCGGCTACTGCCGCAGTAACAGAATACCATAGTGTTTGATTGGAAGCGGTTATTGTACCCTGGCTCCATTGAGCTTGTGTAAGCGTTATAGCGCCAGAAGTATTTAATGTGCCAGGTCTTGTATTATTTGTACTAAATACAATGCCATAGGTGCCTGTCCCGCCTGTTGTCCCGTATGGAACCACCCTAATAAAGACTCTGCCGCTTGATGTTGGTGTAAAAGAACACGCAGTGTTCCAGCCGTTATTAACATCGGAAAATATTGAAGTTCCGTCGTTATAATAACCGCTCGCCACTGCATCCAGTGTTTTCGTTCCATCTCCATATGGAATTATACCAATAGAATAACCGCCGTTCCACCAGACATAATATGTGGTCCCTGCTGTTACATTAAAAGAATACCAATGCATGTCAGAAGAGTTTGTAATATTTCCGTCAAACCAGGTATTTGCAGTAAGCGTGGTTGCGGCAGGATTAAATGGGGGAAAATCCGGCCTTGTTGAAGTTGCGCCAACTGTATACGCGATTGCAAATGTGCCTGTTCTAATGCCGATTGCCAGAGAATTTACCTCAATAATGACTCTGCCGGATTTTGTAATGCTTAAATTACCAGAAGAAAGTGTTCCTTCGGCTCCGTTTTGGAATGTAGCGGAAGTAAGCGGAGTTGGCAATGATTTTGTGCCGTCGCCGACAGTTCTGTTATTTGTCCAGATACGGTAGGTTGTTCCCTCGTTTACGTCGAAGGTATACTCAATACCGTTTTCAGGGTTGGTGATTTCGCCGTTTCGCCATTGTCCCGCGCTCAGTGAAATTGGTCCTGTGCTTTCATCGCCGCCGCTTGTAGTGCCATTATCGCACCCTGTCATAGAAAACCCAATTACCGCAGCAATGGCGATAATTCCGAAAATTTTAAAAACATTCCTCATGTAATGCTCCTTATACCCCTTTTTCATATGCGCCATCTTACCATTTTTTTAAGATTCTAACAAGGTAAAAAATTGCCATATTACTGGATAAATAACCAAATACATGATATACTTACAATCATGAAAGATTTACAAATAGAAAACTACGATGCAAAGGAAGTTGAAACCAAAAAACAGTCGTTGGTAAAACGTGCAGCCGCTGCGGGCGGAGCGGTTGTGTTATCGTTGAGCCTGTTTAACTTATCCGGCTGTATTCCAATTGTTGCCGGCGGTGCAGGTTCGTGGTATCATAGCTGTTCGGTCGATGAATGTGAGTGTGAAGACTGTGAATGTACGGACGACGAGTGCGCAGGGGATAAGTAAGCTTGAATATAAATAATTTAGCCTTACACTTGACCGAGCAGTGCAATATGCGCTGCAAGTATTGTTTTATGAAACCCGGAAACGGGCGTATGACGGCAGAGGTGGCAGAAGCGGCTGTTGATTATTTATTGCAAGAATGTGGTGATTATGCCACAGTAACGTTTTTTGGCGGAGAGCCTTTATTAGAGTTTGATCTAATAAAGCACATTACAGAATATATTCAAAAAAAATCAGGTTTTCCGGTTTTGCTGGATGTTTTAACCAACGGAACATTATTAACAGAAGAGTTTTTAGAGTATGCCGATAAAAACAGCATTAAAGTAGGCATATCGTATGATGGTTTATTGAACGATTCTAACAGAGTTAACGAGAACATGAAGCCTGTTTTGGATATAACGCAATACAGAGACGTTATTAATAAGTACGGTATATTGTCTGCAAGCGTTATAGATGTAAACAATGTAGGTATATGGCATGAAAATGTACTGCACCTAAGAAGCCTGGGCTTTAAAGCGATGAATTTTTTTATTAATTATTCGTCACCATGGAAGCCTGAGCATGTTGATGTTATGCGCAGAGAATTTTTCAAAATTGCAGACACGTATATCAAATGGATTAAAGAAGACGATAAAGTTCTTATAGGCAAGATTGATGATATGGTAAAAGCGTGTTTGGGTAAATTCGGATTGAGCAAAACGCGGGTACGGCGTGATTTGGTATACTCAGTCGCTGTCAACGGTGATGTTTATCCGTACGCATCGGCTGTGGGTAACAAGAAATTATGTTTAGGCAATGTTGTTACGGGTATGAATCAAATGCTGTTGAACAAAGTTAATAATCTGGGGTTTGTCAAAGGCTGCGAGAAATGCCCTATAAACGACGCATGTGTTGCGGCTATTGGCAATAATATAACTGATGATCTGGAGCCGTTTGCCTACCCGATAGCGTGTCATGGATATAAAATTTCTTTTGACGCTGCAAACTATGTATTGAATAAGCTGATTTAGCAAGATAGAATATCCCATGAAATCAATAACAAAAGAACTCTGGGTAAACACCAGAAAAATGAGAGAGTTCATCAATATCACAGGTGAAGTTGAAGCTCTGCTGAGGGAATCCGGCATTCAGGAAGGGCTTTGCCTTGTAAACGCCATGCATATAACTGCAAGTGTTTTTATCAATGATGATGAATCGGGGCTGCACCACGACTTTGATGTGTGGCTGGAAAAACTTGCTCCCCACGAGCCGGTTTCCTCTTACCGCCACAATACAGGCGAAATTAACGCCGATGCACACTTAAAAAGAACAATCATGGGGCGGGAGGTAGTTGTCGCAGTTACCGGCGGCAAACTGCATTTTGGTCCCTGGGAACAGATTTTCTACGGTGAATTTGACGGACAGCGGAAAAAACGGCTTTTGATTAAAATCATCGGCGAATAGTGTCTTGCCATAAAAGCGGAATTTATGGTATAATTTTATAAAGCCGGCGTGGCGGAATGGCAGACGCAGTAGACTCAAAATCTACCATACGCGAGTATGTATCAGTTCAAGTCTGATCGCCGGTATATTTCTATATTTGGGAGTATATCAATGAAACCTACACCTAAGCAAATTGTATTATGGTTGTTTTCCAGTCTGGTTATAATGGCAGGAGCTGCCGCGCTTTTTATATTTTATGTTGTACCTAACGAATTACGCGATTTTGCTATTCACAATGGCAAAGGAACTGAAGCAAATGCTGTAGTTATCGGCTATAAACAAGCCGGGAGGTCTTCCAACAGAGGAAATTCTCAGATCCTGTATTCTTTGAATTTGCGCGTAAACTCCTCCGATAAAGGTATTTTTATGGCAGATACAGCCGGAGCTTTCACCCGATCCAGATTGGAGAGTATGGGTGTTTGGAACGGAGAGGAACGCGAAGTAAAGGTTAGTTACATCGGTACACGCGCAGTTGTGGAAGGTCATCAGTTTAAAGATGTTCCTGTGGTTATGATTGTAGCTCTCATATTCGGCGCATTTGGCCTTCTTTCGCTTATTGCTACAATATTTCAGGCTGTAACGGGCAGACAGATGATCAGTAACGAGCTGGTAGACAAGCTTAAAAGCGCAGAAAAAAAGGTAACTGATTTTGCCCAGAATAATGAACATAAGTTTTAAAATGATTAAAACATCTGTAATTATATGTATCTTTATAGGTTTGGTTTTCTCCTGTTCCGGACATAAAGTTGTTGATGGATCAATAGAGAGAAAGCGGCTTACAATAGTTGGTTCCAATGAAGGTCTTTTTTCCGTTGATCTTGCGGGAAAGAGAACAGATTTATGGACAGGCGGTTCTGTAAAAAAAATTCTATCAGTCCCGAATGAAGAAGATACCTGGATTATTCTAACAAGCGAAGGGGTGTTAATTTCCAAAGATTTAAAAAATTGGGAAAAACGCAACAATGGTTTGCCGGAAAAAACCATAAAAGTTTATGAAGACGGAACAAAGTCATTTCTTACAATGATGCAGGATATTAAAGATATTGCGATTAATCCTGCAGACTCAAAAGTTATGGTCTGCGCCACGAAAGATCGTATTTATCTTACCCGCGATCAGGGGCAGACATGGACAGATTTAGGAAGGCTTCGTTATAATGCAAACGGGATTAAAGCTGTTACCTCGGCTTTTTTGCCGGAATTAACTGTGTTTGTATCGCATAGTTTATATGGCATACATTATCTTCAGCCGGATTTGGACAATACCTGGACATTTCTAAATGAAGGTATCGAAAATATCGAGACAACAACCAATCCGGATGAAGTTTCCTGTTTTGCTGTTGTGCAGCAGGGATCGAAGCCGGAAATATTTGTTTCTCAAACATTCCGCCGGCGTGTTTATAAATTAGATTGGGAGCAAAAAAAATATATTCCTGTCTGGTCAGACGGCAACCCGTTCGGCACTGTTGATTCCCTTTATTATAGCGGCGGCGAGCTTTATTTTGTCCGTGAAGGAAAGATAGCGTCAATTAATTATTCGGACTTTATAGAAAAAGATCAGCCGGATATTACAAAAGCCATTCGCGGCGCTTCGGGTGATACTCAGATTAATTGTATTGTTATAAATGCTCCGCAAAGAATAATTTTAAATGAACTTTGGCTGCTGGACGAACCCAGGGATTATACTGCCCATATTGCAGACGGCAAGGAAGGAATATTTATTCCGATTGAGCAATTAAGAGACAGAAATGCGTTAAACACTCATATTAATACAATTCAAAGAGCCGGTCTTAACATGATTGTAATTGACGGGAAAGATGAGATGGGCAGGCTCAGGTTTACACCTAACAATCCGGTTCTTAGGGAGATGGGTACTGTTTTTCAGCCGTTGGACCTGGAAACATTTATACCGGAAATGAAAAAGCATGGTATTTATACTGTAGCCCGCATTGTTGTATTTAAGGATCATCAGCTTGTAAACAAATTCGGCGGTAAGTATGCTGTGTGGAATGCGCGGACTTCTGCGCCGTGGATAGGTACTTATGCAAACGGGTCTTTTTATAATGAACGCTGGCTGGATCCGTATTCGGAAGAGGTGTGGGAATATATAGCATTAATATCAATAGAACTTTATGAACGCGGTATTGACGAAATACAGTTTGATTATATTCGTTTTCCGACAGACGGTTTTAATCTGCGCGATGCCCATTACAGATGGCAGGAAAACGATATGGATATGGAAAGCGCGATACTTTCTTTCCTGCGTCATGTCCGCTTAAGGGTTAATGCTCCTATTTCCATTGATATTTACGGCGCTAACGGATGGTATCGTACCGGAGCGCGTACCGGTCAGGAAGTTGAACTTATCACTCCATGGGTAGATATAATCTGCCCCATGTATTATCCAAGTCATTTTGATCAGCCTTTTCTTGCCCATAATCCGCCGGAACTGCGTCCATGGCGAATTTATTATTACGGAACATTACGAACTGCCAGAATCAGCCGGGGACAGGTTATTATCCGTTCGTGGACACAGGCGTTTTTTATAAATGTTTCGTACGATCGCGAATTCTACAACAAAGATTATGTGCGCCGTCAGATTGAAGGTGTCCGCGAAGCAGGCACAGGCGGTTATACATACTGGAACAGCGTCGGCAGATATGATGATATTCCGGATAAATAGGCTAAAAAAGATAGAGCTTTCTTAACACGGATTGTATTTTTCTCTTTATAATGATATAATTAAAAACTGTAGAAGTTTTTTATTATTTACGGAGAGAAATGTGAATATAAGAAATCTTAACATTATTCCGGCGGCCGTACTGTTTGCAATTTTATTGGCTGGCTGCAGGGATAATTCTTCCGCTGTCAATGGGTTCTTTGTGAAACCTCCGTTTGAATCGTTCAGGGACATACCAACAGTGACGGAGAGTGAAATTGAAGCTATAGAAACCCTGCAAAAAGAGCGCATTTTTTTTAATTACGGGATGATACTGGCGACAGAAGCGTTTGTTCAGGATAACGGAGAAATCGGCGGATATACTGCGCTTTTTTGCGATTGGTTAACCGCGCTGTTTGGTATTCAATTTAAACCCGGAATTTATACATCTAACGAAATATATGAAAAATTAAATAACGGCGAAATAGATTTTTCGGGAAATATTATGCCCACCGAAGAACGCCGAAAAATTTATTTTTTGACCGATACTATTGCCGAACGGCTGTTTGTAACAATTCGGCTTGCAGGGAGCCGCAGTCTGGATGAAATATCAAGGGAACGCCGCCTAAGATTTGTATTTATTGCAAACACCCCGATGGAATCTAATGTTGCCAAAGTAACAGAGCCCGGAAGTTATGAACCTCAATGGGTAAGAGATTATCCTGCCGCCTACCGCGCCCTTGTAAACGGAGACGCGGATGCTTTTATCACAGCGAGTATCGCCGACGCATTTTTTATTGATTATGACAATGTAGTCATGGAAAATTTTTATCCGCTGGTTTTTAACCCTGTTTCAATGGCAGCGGCAAACCCTGCGCTGGAGCCTGTAATTTCTGTTGTTACAAAGGCGCTTAGAAACGGCGCTTTGCCCTATCTCGGCTATCTGCATAATCAGGGACATACAGATTACACCAGGTATAAAATGTCCAGGTGGCTTACTGAAGAAGAACGCGTTTATATAAAAAACAATCCCGAAATACCTGTTGCGGCATTCAACAGCAACTATCCTTTAAGTTTCTACAATAAGCACCATAATAATTGGCAGGGTATTTATTTTGATTTGCTGGATGAAATATCATCATTTACCGGGCTTCGCTTTAAGGTTGCCCATGAAGGGGATACCAACTGGCCTGTAATATATCAAATGCTTTTAAACGGAGAAGCGGTTGTTATCCCGGAAATGGTGCGGACAAATGAGCGCGAAAAATACTTTGTCTGGTCAGATGTCGTTATACTGGATGATTATTACGCGCTTATTTCCAGAGCGGAGCATCGTAACATAAACATAAATGAAATCATGCATGTAAAGGTTGGCATGGCGCGGGGTACGATGCATGCTTCCATGTTCAGGTTATGGTTCCCAAATCATAATAATATTGCGGAATACGACGGTATAGATCAGGCATTTGCTGCCCTTTTACGCGGCGATGTTGACATGGTAATGTCGACCCAAAGAAGAGTTATGCAGCTTACGCATTTTCAGGAGCTGGTTGATTACAAGGCAAATATAGTTTTTCAGCAGCCGCTGGAAACCAGAATTACATTCAGTAAAGATGAAGTTATTCTGCGATCCATTATCGATAAGGCGCTTAAAATTATGGATACCGATGCGATCATTTCACAGTGGACGCAGAGAACCTACGATTACCGCACAAAAATGATTGAAGCGCAGCGTCCATGGCTGATTGGCGTTTTTGCCATGTCTTTAATTGCGCTTGCCCTGTTGTTATTCCTGTTTTACAAAAACCAGAATGAAGGAAAAAAACTTGAAAAACTGGTTATAGAGCGGACCAATAAGATGCATGAAGCAAATGAACTGAATGAAATTCAGCTGGCTAAATTAAATATGGTTGTCCATGCAACAAAAATTGGTTTATGGGATATGGAAATAATAAAGGATGATCCTGTAAACCCCAATAATGTTTTCATGTGGTCGGATGAATTCAGGCACATGCTTGGATATTCAGACGAAAATGATTTTCCAAATATACTAAGCAGCTGGAGCGATCTTTTGCATCCGGAAGATAAAGACGGAACCCTTGATGCTTTTAAAAACCATATGCTTGATACAACAGGAGAAACGCCTTATGACATTGAATACCGGCTGCTTAGAAAAAACGGCGAATACTCATATTACCATGCATCCGGCGAAACCATTCGGGATAAAGACGGCAATGGAGTACGCGTTGCAGGTTCGTTAATAGATGTTACCGAAACGAAAAAAATTCTTTTTCATAAAGACAAACAGCGCATGGAAGCCGAAGCCGCCAACAAGACAAAGTCCAATTTTTTAGCCAATATGAGCCACGAGATAAGAACTCCCATGAACAGCATTATCGGTTTTTCTGAACTTGCTCAATTTGATGAAATTCCGGATAGTACAAAGGAATATCTGGGCAATATACAGGAAAATGCAAAATGGCTGCTTAAAATTATTGATGATATCCTGGACATTTCCAAAATTGAATCCGGCAAAATCGTGCTGGAAAATATCCCGTTTGATTTGTCGGATATATTTTCCCGCTGTCAGTCTGCCATTACATCCAAGGCTGAAGAAAAGGGAATTACTTTATACTGTTATGCAGAGCCTTCTGTAGGAAAAAAGCTGATCGGAGACCCTGTCAGGCTGCGTCAGGCGCTTATGAATTTGCTTTCCAACGCTGTTAAATTTACAAACTCAGGGACTGTAAAACTTATGGCATCCTTCAGAGAATCATGCGAAGACAGCGTTGTTATTCATTTTGAAATTAAAGATTCCGGCATTGGCATGAGCCCGGAACAGATTAAAAGAATATTCAATCCTTTTGTTCAGGCGGACGACAGTATTACCCGTAATTTCGGCGGTACGGGGCTGGGTTTATCAATAACAAAAAATATTATCGAGCTGATGGGAGGAACTCTCAATGTAGAAAGCGCCCTTGGGATCGGCAGCAAGTTCAGTTTTGAAATAAAATTTAATCTAATTGACGATGCCGAATTTAACGCATCTGAAAATATAGATCTTAATGTATATGAAAGACCCAATTTTAAAGGCGATGTTTTAATCTGCGAAGATAATGTCTTAAACCAGCAGGTTATTTGCGATCATTTAAAGAGAGTAGGGCTGAATACTACAGTGGCATATAACGGCAGGGAAGGTGTTGAAATTGTCACAAAGCGTTATTCAGCCAATGAAAAGCCGTTTGATTTAATTTTTATGGATATCCACATGCCTGTGATGGACGGTCTGGATGCCGCATCCAAGATGGTTAAAATGGGGATAAAGACGCCTATTGTAGCTTTAACGGCGAATGTTATGTTCAACGACATTGAGCTTTATAAGACCTGCGGAATGTTTGACTGCCTGGGCAAACCGTTCACATCGCAGGAGCTGTGGCGGTGTCTTATAAAATTTATTCCGGTAGAAAGTTATTCTTCCATAGACAGGCGTCATCTGTCCGAACAAGAAGAAAAAACGTATAATAAACTCAAGATTAATTTTGTCAGGGAAAATCAATCTATTTATGAAAAAATAAAAAAGGCGATAAAGGACAATGATATTAAATTGGCGCACAGGCTGGCGCATACATTAAAAAGCAATGCGGGGCAGATTGGAAAAAAACGGCTTCAATCGGCTGCCGCGGCTGCGGAAGCTGCGTTTTCAAAAGGAATATTTAATGATGAGCAGCTGCACATTCTTGAATGTGAATTAAATTCGGTTCTTTATGAGTACGCACATCTGCTGCCTGCAGAAACAGATAAAAAAAATATTAAATATATAACAGACACAGACATAGCGCGTAAAATTCTGGAAAAACTGGAGCCGCTGCTGCAAAGCAAAAATATAGAATGTCTGAATCTGCTGGATGATATTTATTCTATTGCAGGCGCACAGGAACTTGCACGCCAGATAGAAGATTATAATTTTACACTTGCATTGACAGCTCTAAATAAATTAAAAAAGGAGATTACACCATGAGTAAGACAAAAAAATACAGCATTCTTATTATAGACGATGAAAAATCCAATATCATTGCTTTGGCAGATATACTTAACACAGAATATAGGGTGCATGCGATCAGAAATAGCAAAGAAGCTGCAGAAACGGCGGAAGAAGATTTGCCGGATGTTATCCTGCTTGACATTATTATGCCGGAAATGGACGGATACGCAGTTATAGCCGCGTTAAAAAAATCAGAAAAAACGCGGGATATCCCGGTAATTTTTATTACAGGGCTTGATAACAATGAAGCCGAAGAAAAAGGATTGGCTTTGGGCGCCGCAGATTATATATCAAAGCCGTTTCATTCCTCTATTGTAAAATTAAGGGTTCGCAATCAGATTAAGCTTATTGAACGCGTAAGACAGCAAGCCTTAATGGCGAAAATATCGCATAGTTTTCTTTCAGACTCCCGCATTGAAACATTGAGTACAGACACACTGCGTTTAGCAGGCGAATTTATGGATTTGGCGGCGGTATTGCTGTATAAACTTGAAGATGACATCCTTGTGTGTAAAAACGAATGGATAAAGCCGGATTTAAATTTAAGTACATGTATAGACGGCAAGTTTAAACCAAAAGAATCATTGTTTTTAAAAAACGCAGATGATTTATGCCTTTACTCCAAAGACCGGGCTGTAAGAGAAATGATTAACCTGAAAACAGAACAGATTAATAATTTTATAGCGACGCCTATTTTTATTAAAGGGGAAATGCGGGCAATTCTGATTTTCTCGCGGGAAATCAGCGCAGGCGGGGAATGGAGCGAAAGTGAAATAAACCTTGCTGTTTTTGTTTCCAGCATTTTTTCGGGTGTTTTTGAGCGCAACGAAATTGAGCATGATTTGAATGTTGTTTTAAAACTTAAAGCCGATCTTATCGCCGCAAAGGAAGAGGCTGAACATCTAAGCCGTGCAAAGAGCGAATTTCTTTCGCGAATGAGTCATGAAATGCGCACCCCCATGAACGGAATAATGGGTATGATGCAAGTCATTAATATGGGCATTGTTCCGCAAAATTTAAAGGTCTATCTGGATACAATCGATAAATCTTCCCATGATTTACAGCACTTGATAAATGATGTTCTTGATATATCCAGCATGGAATACGGAGCAATCAAGCTTTCGCTTTCCAATTTTAATGCCAATCTGATATTTAAAGATGTATTGCAAACCGTATCCTACAATGCGTCCAAAAAACACCAGATTATTAAATCCAATATTGATCCTACGATACCTGCTGTGCTGATGGGTGATGAATACCGTCTGAAGCAGGTTATTATCAGTTTATTGGCAAATGCGGTCAAATTTACCCCAGAACAGGGAGAAATCTGTTTTGATGCCCGCGTAACCAACAGTGACAATAATTCAATTACCCTTCAAATTACAGTTTCTGACAATGGCATAGGGATTGCCAAAGAGCAGCAGGACAGAATCTTTAAAATTTTGGAGCAGGTTGACGGCAGTCTGACCAGGAAACATGGCGGTATTGGGATAGGTCTTGCCCTTTCCAGGCGTATAATCGAGATGATGGGCGGCAAAATTTGGGTGGAATCCGAAATAAACAAGGGCGCGGCTTTTTATTTTACCTGTAAATTGCAAATTGTACATTAGACTCAAAAAAAAATGTTTTTTTGCTTGCATATAATAATCTTCTAATTTATAATGTTATATTAGGCTATATTTTGGAGGATAATGATATGAAAATCGGTTTTAAACTCACATTAATTATGATTTTATTGGGCTTATTTTGTGTAGGCTCGGTCGGCATTACCCTGCTTGTCCGCTCAAGTTCAAGTTTAGGAAATTTATCCGAGGAGTACACCTACAGTAAAGCCCATGATTCAGGGCTGCAGGTTGAAATGTATCTGGAGCCCTATTGGGACATCGTTAAAACTACCGGTGTCTTTATGGAACTTTATCAGGATATCAGAGTATCTGACAGGCGCGCCTTTATAAACAGAACGCTGGAATCTATACTAAGGGATAACTCTCATATGCTGGCTATCTGGGTTTGCTGGGAGCCGAATGTCCTGGAAGGCAATGACAGTGAATATGCCGGTACACGGGGAAGCACCTCTAACGGACGTTTTGTCCCCTACTGGTTCCGCACCGGCAATAGAATCGAGCTGGATCTTTTAGTTGATTTTGACGTACCCGGTGACGGTGACTATTATCTGCTTTCAAGAAATTCCGGTCAAATGCAGGTTTTGGAACCTTATCTATATGAAGTAGGGAATCAGACATTATTAATTACATCGATTACTGCCCCCATTAAATCTTCTACCGGGAGAGTGCTGGGAGTTGCCGGCGTTGATATAAACATGGATAAACTTCAGGAAATTTCCCAGACCAATAAACCTTATGACGATGCTGTCACCATGATAGTAAGCAATGGCGGTGTCATAGTCGGGCACTATGACAGAAGCCGTATCGGGAAATATGCAAGGGATACAGAGGGCGCCTTAACAGGATCTCATTTGAATGCCTTTATGGACGCAATCAAAAAAGGCGAACATATTTCCTTTATAAATTATTACAGGCAGCTTGGAACCGATACAAAGGTTATTACAATTCCTATTTCCATAGGGACTACTTCAACTCCCTGGAGTTATGTAGCAGGGATCATGGTGAATACTGTTATGGCTCCTGTATATAGCATGATATTATTATCTGTTATTATCAGCGTTGTAATTCTTCTTGTTGTAGTTGTTATATCAATATTCCTGTCACGGACTATAAGCAAGCCGCTTGTCGAATTGTCAGTTACACTCAAGGATATCGCAGAAGGCGACGGGGATTTAACGCATCAGTTGGTTGTCAGTTCCAAAGACGAGATTGGCGATGTTGCAAAGTATTTTAATGAAACATTGGAAAAAATCAAAAACATGATTAAAAACATTAAAAAGGATACGACAGTTCTTTCAGAAATCGGCAACGATCTTGCAAGTGATATGAACGAAACCGCCGCCGCCATAAATGAAATAAACGCCAATGTTCAGAGTATCAAAACCCGCATTATTAACCAGAGCGCCAGCGTGAGTGAAACTCATGCTACTATGGATCAGGTAGTTACAAATATCAATAAATTAAACGGGCATGTTGAAAGCCAGACCCATAATATATCGCTGGCTTCATCTGCCATTGAACAAATGGTGGCGAATACCCGCTCTGTTACAGAATCGCTTGTTAAAAACGCTGCCAATGTAAAAGCGCTTAGGGAAGCTTCCGAAGTAGGACGGCACGGATTGCAGGATGTTGCGTCTGATATTCAGGAAATTGCCCGCGAGTCGGAAGGTCTTCTGGAAATTAACTCCGTAATGCAGAATATTGCAAGCCAGACCAACTTGCTGTCAATGAATGCCGCAATTGAGGCGGCTCATGCCGGTGATGTCGGCAAAGGCTTTGCGGTTGTTGCGGACGAAATTCGCAAGCTGGCTGAAAGTTCCAACGAGCAATCCAAAACCACAGGCGTTGTACTTAAAAAAATAAAAGATTGTATAGACAAGATAACCAGTTCTACCGATAACGTACTTAACAAATTCGAAGCTATAGATTCAGGCGTTACAATCGTTGTGCAGCAGGAAGAGAATATCCGTCATGCCATGGAAGAGCAGGAGATTGGAAGCAAGCAGATCCTGCAGGGTATTGCCAATGTAAACGATATTACCAGGCAGGTAAACAGCGGTTCACAGGAAATGCTTGAGGGCTCAAAGGAAGTTATCAGGGAAAGTGAAGGGCTGGAAAAACAAACCCAGGAAATTTCATCCGGTATTAACGAAATGGCGCAGGGAGCGGAACAGATTAATATTGCTGTTCACCATATAAATGATCTTAGCGTTAAAAACCGTGAGAATATTGTTCTGCTGCAGGAAGAGGTTGCAAAGTTTAAAGTAGAATAAATCCCCATGCAAAGGGAAATTCTCTATAAATCCTGCACACTTTGCGCCCGCGCTTGCGGCGTAGATCGTATTGCCGGGCAAACCGGCTATTGCGGTGAAACTGCCGATTTACGCATTGGCGTTGCTGTAATTCACCGCGGAGAGGAGCCTCCGCTTATCGGGACGGGAGGCTCCGGGACGATTTTTATCAGCGGGTGTAATCTGGGCTGTGTTTTTTGCCAGAACTGGCAGGTTTCGCAGGAAGGTTTGGGAAGAGCCGTATCCGCCGATGAGTTTGCCGGTATTTGCATAGCACTGCGTGACGCGGGAGCGGAAAACATCAATATAGTAACGGGCAGCCATGCAATTCCGGGCATTCTGGAAGGAATTACTGCCGCAAGAAAAGCGGGTGTACAGATACCTTTGCTTTGGAATAGTTCCGGTTATGATACACTTGAAGCGCTGGAATTATTAAAAGATCATGTTGATATTTATCTGCCCGACCTAAAAACACTGGATAGCGGAATAGCAAAAAAGTTTTTTAATGCGCCCGATTATCCGGCAGTCGCCTCCGCCGCGATTTTAAAAATGACAGATATGGTCCAGGATAAAAATAAAGTGATAATCCGCCATTTAATTCTGCCGGGTTATCTTGAATCTACATATTCGGTATTGCGCTGGTTTGCAGATAATGTAAAAGATCGCGCTTTATTGTCTTTAATGACGCAATATACGCCGATTCCCGGCAGAGAGAAAAAAGCTCCTAAACGGTATGTAATAAAAGAAGAATACGAAATTGTCATGAGATGGCTGGAGGAATTAGGCATAGAAGAAGGTTTCTGCCAGGAACTGGTAACAGGAAACGAATGGCTGCCTGATTTTACGCAAAAAAACCCCTTCCCCTCAAAACTCTCAGTCCCCATTTTTTAATTTGCCAAGACTCTCGCAGAGACGCAGAGGCGCAGAGGACGCGGAGCCGTGGTTCGAAATCTTTTCTTTATCCCTAGAAAAATATGTTAACTATCATAGATTACTAGGGGTTAAAGGTAAGAATTCAAACAACGACTCCGCGTTCTCCGCGCCTCTGCGTCTCAGCGAGAGTCCTTGCAAGTAAAATGCAAGTTATAATAAAACGGTTTTGGCTATTTTTTGGGCGGTTGGTTTGTCTAGCAGGGTTTCGATTATTGCTATGGCGAAGTGCCCTGCTGTTCCTGCGCCCTGGCTTGTAATAATATTGCCGTCTATTACTGTTTTTTCATTCAGCCAATTGCCGTCTGTTACTTCCAGTCCCGGGTAGCAGGTAAAGTTTTTGCCGGCAAGAAGCCCCAGCGGTGTTAGAACTACTGCCGGGGAGGCGCAGATGGCGCAGATCAATTTTCCGGCTGCCGACATTTTCTGCAATAAAACATTTGTCTCTTTGGAAGACGCGAGGTTTGCAGCGCCCGGCATTCCGCCCGGCAAAATAACAGCATCCCAGTTTTCTGTCAGGACCTCTTTTAAAATTGAGTCGGCTGTTATCCTGATGCCGCCCCATCTGCTTGTGACAACCAGACTGCCGCTGATAGATGCGGTAACAACTTCGATTCCTGCTCTGCGAAGATAATCAACCGGCGTAACAGCTTCGACATCTTCAAAACCGTCTGCCAGCAGAACAATAACTTTTTTCAACGGTTGCGCCGCTCTTCTTCGGATTTGCACTCAATACACATTAAAGCATATGGGATGGCATTTAGCCGTTCCGGGGGAATCCTTTTGCTGCATTTTATGCAATGACCGTACTTACCCTGTTTAATGCGTGTAATTGCCGCTTCAATAAGTTTAAGGCGCTTTAATTCCTGGGTGCCGATTGCTTCCAGAATTTTTCTGTCAATATCGTCTGACGCGATATCAGCCAGATCTTTTGGTTCCGTGCCGTCCATTAATTCCTTGAAATCTTCATTGCTGGCAATTAAATTGTCAACAATTTCTGATTTTAAAACCAATAGAGCCGCTTCCATTTTATCAAGGAAATCCTGATCAATAGGCGGTATTTTTTTCTTTTTTTTGCCTGCTGCAGCCATTGTATCACTCTCCTTTAATTATTTTTTATCCCTTTTTTAACAATGGGATTACCGGTGCGGTAAGTTCCATTGCGGCAGGGAAATCTTCCGGCTGTAAAAGTATTGCTTCGCCGTCCATCTGCGCAAGTATCTGGTGGCTTCCAGAAAACTCCAGACGGTGCGCGTTGAACAACATTACTTCGGGACTTTTTCCATGCTTGCCCCAGGCAACTTTGCCCTTAAGAGCCAGTTTTTTAAAAAGCGGCATTTGTTTTATACCGCAAACATTCCGGTCGTCCGGGAGAATCTTTTGCTGAGAGCCGTAGGTTCTGTAGCCGGTAACACCCATCGCCAGTAAAAGCAGTTTTTCCCTGAAAGAGACAAGTTCATTGTTTTTATTATCCAGCGCCCGTACATTCATAAAATCAACTTTGTATTTTTTATCATAAAATACTGCGGCAAGATCAACCATCAATTTATAGGAGTTGCCGGGAAGTTTTCCTTTCATATTATTGGTCATGTGGGTAACATAGGCATCCAGCCCGACAGAAAGTATATTAAAAGCAAGAAAAGGTCCTTTCCAGTGAGACGGTCCGTTGTGAGCTGTTATTAACTGGACGGCAGGAGCAAATTCAACATGGGAAGGTTTAAGAAGCAAATTTAAAGCTTCTGACAAACTGGCGTTATCGGCGCCGTCATTGCCTGTTCCCAGCGGGAGTCTGATTACTGCCATATTTGAACGGATATGAGCGGGCGCGCTGTAAATGGAAAACATAACCTCGCTATGGGTTCCGTCGCCGCCGGCGCTGATTATAAGGTAGAAAGGTTCAGGTTCTTTTTCCATTCTTTCTATAAAAGACTTGGTTATTTCCCTTGCAGACCCCTTGCCTTCAGTAATATTAATTATAATATTTTTATAAATTTGCCTGTGCGGATTCTGCCGGGCTTTTTCCAGATATTTGCTTAATGTTCTCTGATGAGATTCCCATTTAGAGGCAATAAAAAAACCGCCGGCAACCGGATTCACGATTATCATACAGCGTAATGGACGCCCCGGAGCCACGTATGAATGCTCACAGATTTCTGTAAGCGTTTGAGCAAATACATAATTCATACATATAATAGTTACATATAATTTGACGCTGGTCAAGACAGGAACCTTCGATTGACGGGAGGTTATTCTCATTTTCTCATAAATTCCTTATAATTTTAAATATGGCTAAATATCCTTTTGAAACAATTGAGCCCAAATGGCAGAAATTCTGGGCAGAAAACAAAACTTTTAAAGCTGCGGAAAACCCCGCAATTCCCAAAGACAAGCGGCGCTATGTGCTTGATATGTTCCCCTATCCATCGGCTCAGGGGCTCCATGTCGGCCACCCCGAAGGTTATACGGCTACCGACATTTACTGCCGCTACCTTCGCATGAACGGCTATAATGTTCTGCATCCTATGGGGTTCGATGCCTTTGGTTTGCCCGCAGAAAATTATGCGATTAAAACCGGAACCCACCCCGCCGTTACCACAGCGGCAAATATTGATCGTTTTCGCGATCAGATAAAAGCGCTTGGTTTTTCCTATGACTGGGACAGGGAAGTCGATACCTCCAATGAAGATTACTACCGCTGGACACAATGGATATTCCTTAAACTGTTCGAAAAAGGACTTGCTTACGAAGCGGAAAGCCCCATCAACTGGTGCCCGTCCTGCAAAACCGGTCTTGCCAACGAAGAGGTAAAAGACGGTCTTTGTGACAGGTGCGGCGAAAAGGTAACCCGTAAACGGCTGCGCCAGTGGATACTCAAAATAACCGCCTATGCGGAACGTCTTCTTACAGACCTTGATATCCTCGACTGGCCGGAGCCTGTAAAATTGATGCAGCGTAACTGGATAGGACGCAGCGAAGGCGCAAATGTAATTTTTAAAATCGACGGCTTTGATCAATCTATCGAAATATATACCACGCGCCCCGATACTCTTTTTGGAGCAACCTACATGGTGCTTTCTCCGGAACATCCGCTGGTAGAAAAAATTACTACACCGGAGCAAAAACAAAAGGTAACCGAATATGTTGATACAGCGGCAAGAAAAAGCGATTTGGAACGCACCGATCTTGCCAAAGAAAAAACCGGCGTTTTTAGCGGAGCCTACGCGATAAACCCGGTTAATGAACAGCGGATCCCCATCTGGATTGCAGACTATGTTTTGATATCCTACGGTACCGGCGCAATTATGGCAGTCCCGGCTCATGATGAAAGAGACTGGGAATTTGCAAAAGAGTTTAAGCTGCCCATTATTCAGGTTGTTTCTTCCGTAAAGGGGCAAAGCGGCGAGCCGGCAGAATGTACCGTTGCAGACGGCTGGTCTGTAAACTCAGGCTCCTTCTGTGGATTACCTACATCCGAAACAAAACGTCAAATTACAATCTGGCTTGAAGAAAAAGGCATCGGCAAACATGCTGTTAACTACAAATTGAGGGACTGGCTTTTTTCCCGCCAGCGTTATTGGGGCGAACCCATTCCTGTTGTACATTGCGCGGCTTGCGGAATCGTCCCTCTCCCGGAAAGCGATCTGCCCCTTAAACTGCCTCAGGTTAAATCATACGCGCCGACCGGCACAGGCGAATCTCCGCTTGCCGGAATTGATGAATGGGTGAATACCATCTGCCCCAAATGCGGCGGCAAGGCAAAACGCGAAACAAACACCATGCCCCAGTGGGCAGGTTCCTGCTGGTACTACATCCGCTATCTTGATCCAAAAAACGACAAAGCTTTTGCAGCAAAAGAAAAAATCGATTATTGGCTCCCCGTCGATTTATATGTCGGCGGCGCGGAACATGCAGTATTGCATCTGCTTTACAGCCGTTTCTGGCACAAGGTCCTTTATGACTGCGGTCTTGTAAATACTGTCGAACCTTTCCAGCGCCTGATTAACCAGGGCATGATACTCGGAGAGGACAATCAGAAAATGAGCAAAAGCCGCGGCAATGTTATAAACCCCGATGATGTAATTAAAGAGTACGGGGCGGATACCATGCGCGTTTACGAAATGTTCATGGGCCCTCTGGAGGTTAGCAAGCCATGGATTACGGCAGGTCTTGTCGGCGTGTCGCGGTTTTTGGAACGGCTGTATTCCATTGGAACCAGGGAAATTATTGATAGGGAAATTAGCGATGAGGAATTGGGTATCAGGAAACTGCTGCATAAGACTGTCAAGAAGGTGACAGAGGATACGGGCAGCCTTGATTTTAATACGGCTATCAGCGCGATGATGATCTATTCCAATGAATTAGCCAGGCTTCCGGAAATCCCCCGTCCTCTTTGGGAACCGCTCGTGATTATGGCTGGTGCGTATGCGCCGCATCTGTGCGAGGAGCTCTGGGAAACGATGGGTAACAAGGGCTCAGTTTCCGCCTGCCGCTGGCCGTCTTATGACGAAGCGCTTACGCTCGATGATCAGGTAAACATTGTTGTTCAGGTAAACGGCAAAATCCGCGACAAATTCTCCGTTAAAGCCGGCGCCCCAAAAGACGAACTTGAAAAAACTGCCCTTGCCCTGCCCGGTATTCAAAAGTGGCTTGAAGGGCAAACGGTTAAAAAAGTGATTTGCGTGCCGGATAAATTGGTTAATATTGTATGTTGAGGGGTGGTGGCAATTTAAGAAGGCGCCAATTTTATTGACATAAGTAAATAATCATATATAATATAGATTATGGAGTTAAATGTTCCGGTAAGATATCGTCAAGATATAGAAAATGTAACAAAGTTACTCAAAGGCGAAGGCTGTGAAGCTGTTTATTTGTTTGGGTCATTGGTTACCGGGAAAATAAACGAAAATTCGGATATTGATATTGGTATTAAAGGATATCCAGAAGGAAAATTCTTTAAAATATATTCTAAGATATATTTTAATTTTGACAATAATATTGACCTTGTAGACTTTGATACAAATAATGATTTTTATTTAATGTTAAAAAAAATCGGGGAGATTGTTCAACTTGGATGAAAATATAAAAATTAAAATTGAACATGAAATATCTCGAATTGAAAAATTGATTTCTGATGCAAAGCCATTATTTGATTTATGTAAAACAAGAGATCCAGATTTTATTGAAATATCGGCGGCAGCTCAAATATTACATTCATTCTATAACGGAGTTGAGAGTGTTGTAATATTATTCTATAAAAATATTGGTAAAAAATTACCTGGTGATATAAGATGGCATAAAACATTATTTGAAATGATGTTTGAAAATAATGCAAATGGAACAAGAATATTTAGGGATGAAATTAAAGAAAATTTGAACGAATATTTATTATACCGACATTATATTAGACATTCGTATAGCTCTGAATTTAAATGGAGTGAAATGAAACCATCTATCTTAGGAATCGAAGAAATTTGGATTAAAATAAAAGAAGATTTTGAGAAATTAATCAACAAAGGCTCATAAAATATTGTTTTTTATTTCCAGGCGTTTATATATTTCTTCTATTTCTTTTAAATATTCATATTCATGATAAGTAAGTAATACAGCTTCCAAATTATTGTTTTTTAAAATATATACCGCTTTTCCAGATGTAGATAAACTGCGAACAGTTTGTGTCAGTTCCTTCTGTAGCCGTGTAATAGGTACCATTTGCTTGGGTTCTAATAACATATTATACTCCTTATAATTATATATAGAATAGTATGTATATAAATCCATGTATTGTCAAGGTAAAATATTATAAAATTCTGTCGAATTTGTTCTATTATTTTTTTTGAAAATATTCCTAAAAGACTGGACAAAGTAACTATTAACAAGTTGCTATTTTAGCAAATATATGATATACTGACCAAGTAGCTCGTTGAGCTATAATAATGGTTGTTAAATATGCTTTATTTAGCATCCATTAAATAAACAAATGTTAAGAGGTTTTAGTATGAAAGCAGGATTGGGAAATTTTCTTTGGAAGATTTCGGTTGCATTGTATCTTATTGCAAACGGAGTTCTGGGTCTGAGCAAAGGCGGAGATTTCGCTATTATTTTCAGAAGCGTATTTAGAAGCAATGTCGATATTTTAGTAGTCATTGCCGGTGTTATCGCTCTGGTAGCGGGTGTTGCCGTACTGTTGGAAATGTTTAATATTAAACTTTCCTTCCTTGATACCCTGATATTGATTGTTGCAATTATCTGGGCTGTATATGTAGTACTTGGCATTATTTCCTGGGTCATCAGCGGCTTTGATAGTTTCTGGTACGTATTACAGAGACTCGCAGTACACGTTATGGTACTTTCCTCCTTACTGATTGCCAGTAAGAAATTCGGCTAAGATTTATTAGCCGGTAATGGGGGTGTCGGGCATTGCCTGGCACCCTTTTTTTATGCTAAACTTTCCACATGAGTGCAGAATTAACTACTTTGGAACTGGACGCGTTTTTTAAAAGTTTTCTGGAGATAGATGCGTTTTCTAACGATAATTCCCTAAACGGAATTCAGGTCGATAATGACGGTTCTGCTATTCGTAAAATTGCCTTTAGCGTGGATGCCGCTATGGAAACCTTTGAACAGGCAGCCGCAATGAATGCAGGTATGCTCTTTGTTCACCATGGGCTGTTTTGGGGCGCACCGCAAAGGATAACCGGGAATCTTAGGGCTAGAATAAAGTTTTTATTGGACCATAACATCTGCCTGTATGCTGTACATCTGCCGCTCGATCAGCATCCGCAGTTTGGGAACAATGCTGTGCTTGCGCAGCTTTTGGGGCTGGAAAACATCGTACCTTTTGGCGATTATAAGGGACGGAAAATCGGTTATAAAGGGACATTCCCCAAACCTGTAACAATTGATGAAGCAGTAAAAAAAATCAGTTTTACAGACCGGCCGCCGGCAGGGGTGTTTCCTTTCGGCAGAAAAGAATGTCTAAGCGCGGCAATTGTATCAGGCGGAGCTTCTGCAAATGCCAGAGAGGCAATTGAAGAGGGTGCGGATTTATTTATTACGGGAGAAAGCTCCCATTCAATTTATCATGAGTGTCTGGAGGGGAAACTCAACATGATTGCAGGCGGGCATTATAATACCGAAGTCTGGGGGCTTCAGGCATTAATGCGTCATTGTATTGCAGAACGAATTGATTCGGAATTTATAGATATCCCTACGGGGCTTTAAAAAAAATTATGGAGTATATTAAATGAAATCTTTTATTAAAGAAAATTTTACTAAGGAAAAAATCCTCCCGTTATCGTTAACAGCGTTTATCATTTTGTTAGATCAGATTACAAAAGCGATAATCGTAAACATCCAGCCGCAAAGGGGATTGATAAAAGATGTATTTGATAATGATTTTCTCTGGATTTATCATGTACGGAACAAGGCAATCGCGTTTAGTTTGGGAGAAAATCTTCCGGAAGCCATTAAACCCATTGTTTTTATAGTTATTCCCGTTCTGGTGCTGGGGTTTCTGCTGTGGTATTTTTTTAAATCCAGCGATTTTACTGTTCTTCAGCGCTGGGCTGCTGCAGGCATTATCGGCGGCGGTATCGGAAACATTATCGACCGCATCTTCCGCCCGGACGGAGTGGTAGATTTTATCAGCGTCAGGATTTTCGGGCTTTTTGGCATGGAACGCTGGCCGACTTTTAATGTTGCCGACTCTTCTGTTGTTGTCTGCTGTATTTTATTGTTTATTTCGCTTTTAATTGTTCCCAAAAAAGCAGCCGCAGAGGAAAAGAAATGAATAAAAAAGTAAATACGATTCTTTTTATACTGGGAGCAACATTGTTTAATGTAATTGTCGCAGTAATAAGTTTTATTATATTTACAGCCTTTTATGTTAATTTTATAATGAAGCTGATACCGGAACAGGGCCGCGCATGGGGCTTTATTCTTATCTTTTTGGCATCCCTTGCGATCTCGTTTATTGTCTATCGTGTTGCATTAAAATTTTTACTGACAAAAATACAGGTAGATAAATATTTTGATCCGCTTTTTGTAAAAAGCAATATGAGAAAATAATTTTTGCATTATACCTCTTCCGGCTATCTTTTTATTTCCCCGCAAGATGACTGCAATATGGTTGTAGACGAAATGCTTGCAACCGGATACAACGAGGAATTCTGCATAGCCAATAGTTTTGCTCCTGATTTTGTCGCAAGGCTCATGGAAGCCGGTTTTTTAATTATGTCAACCGACGCCGCAGCGGAAAACAAAGCCCCGTTTTATCTTGTGCTTCCAAAGCTCCACATTGAACGCTCCGCCTTATTTTTTGAAAATCTTCGCGTTAAAAAATCCATCCGCAAACTGCTGCCCCTTTACGAACTGCGCGCAGACGCAGAATTCAACGTTATTATCGACCGCTGCGTAGAAAAATGGGGCGAAGCCTGGCTCACCCCGCCTCTTGTTGACTGCATAAAAAAAATCCGCCTCGCTGCCCCCCACCCGCAAATACTGTCCCCTACAGCAAACGCCTATCCCGCCTCATTCGGTCTTTACCGTGAAGGCAAACTGGTAGCGGGAGAATTCGGCGTCGTCTGCGGCAATGTCTACACCAGTTATTCCGGTTATTATGAAGAACCAAACTCCGGCACAGTACAGATCATTCTTGCCGCCCGTTATCTGCAAGATAACGGTTTTTCCTTTTTTGATCTGGGTATGCCTTTGAAATACAAAAATGCTTTGGGAGCGGTGGATATTTTGCCGGAGAGATTTGTGCAGCTGTTCCGCAAAGGTGTTGATAATTAAATTGCTATCTGTACAGGCGCTCGCGGCAGCGGGCTCAGAAAAAACCCCTCAGGAACCCGGTTACGAGCCTCTCGCTGCGCTCGGTCTCTTCACCGGAGAATTTCGGAAGATGTTTTTTCTGATCCCGCTGCCGCGAGCGCCTGTACACTTAGATTTAAGATAACACATTTGCATAATGTGGTAGTGTTGGCTAATTGTGAAAATAAAGAACGGTAAAAGATTGTTTTTGCGGCACGCAGCCCCGCAGTCCGCCCCGTCTGTACGTAGAGCCATTGGTTTAAACACTTTTCTGGAATATTACATACATAAAATCTCTTGTCGGTTAAAGTCATGCCATTGGGCAGAATAATTGTTATAAAGGCTCACCGTGAACCGTCGAATGGGACAGGTTCGGTTTTAATTCCGGTTAGATATTCATTAACAACACGTATCATGCATGCGTTAAGATATTCTACTGTAAATTCTCCGACAGTGGGTTCCAGATGAGGGTCTCCAATTCCGCTGTCATCTGTAAGAAAGATATAGGTTCCGCCGGTCATTATTGCTTCCTGCCTGAGTAAATACTCGGTAGCAAGATCAATGCCGCTGGATGCCACAGGAATTATTCGAATGCCTTTTTGAGCAGCCGCTTTAACTGCATTAAAAAATCTTGTTATGTTTTCCTGTATACTGTGCGGCGGCGCGTCACAAACATGAAAAATTAATCGTGTTGCATAACCACTGCTCCAGCTCATGTTTACAGCTTCTTCCAAAGCTCTGTCTGAGGCTTCCGGAAAATCTCCGCCGCCTGCTGCTTTTTGTTTTGATAGATTTAGTTGCTGCAGGGCAATGTCTGTAGTAAAATCAAAAGGTCTTGTAACATATTCATCGCCAATATCACGATAAAAAAGCAACGCCAGGTTTATAGTATAATCTGGATTGTCTTGCGAAATTCTGTCAATTACATCCGCAATTTCAGAACTCAGATACCTTAATTCATCACCCATGGAACCTGTTGTATCAATTACAAACATCAAATCTAAAACAGATTCAGGCTCTTCGCGTTCTTCCAGAGTAATCTGCAGAATCTCTGCTTCATAGGTTAATGATAGCTTTGATTTGTTGGTTCCGCTTTTTACTTTGACAGTAATTTCTTCGCCGCTTAAATCATAGGATGGAAATAAAAAGGCATTTCCTCGCTTATTGGTTACTGCCGAAAACAACAGACTGTCAGAACTATAAAGATCGACAGATGCGCCGCTAACAGGAAGTTCGTTGTGAACTACAATAACTGTAACCATAAAACGAGTTTCAAATCCAAAATAGTTAATAAATTGATTAAAACTATTTATTCTTTGGCTTTCTTCGATAATTGGATCATTTATGATATTAAACAAATTGAGATAAAAATCATAATTATTTATATCGCTCCATTCACCGCTTGTTAATTGGCCAGGCGCAGGACGATTACTGCTTTCCCCTGAACTGGAACCAGAATACGAACCATCTCCGGAGCCGTCATACATGCCCGCGTAGCAGCATAAAATAACTGATAATGAAAGCGGCAGCAATAGCATAAAAAATATCTTTTTCATACTTATAATATATATCTTAATCAGAAAAAAAACAACAAAAAAATGTTTTATAATAAATTATTGATATTAATCAAAACTGGCAGCAGCTGTCATTATTGAAAAGCGTTTTCGACCGCTTTTAATATTGCTTTGCTGCTGGCAGTTGCGCCGCTAACGGCATCTATATCCAAATTTTGCTTTTCTATAATTTGCCAAATAATATTTTCTGCCTTTTTTCCGATTGGCGAACGAAAATGATTAATAATTTCTATATTTGTTATTCTGTTATTCTGAAGAATTACATCAAGTGTTACTTTTACAGGCGTACCTGATACATCATAAAATCCTCTGTAAACACCGTCATTTATTTGTGATAAATCGGGCATTTGAGCCGTAATGCTTTTATAAGCTGTTGAACAGCCTATAATTAATAAACCAATAATTAAAAATAAAACTATTTTCTTCATTTTAATATGTTATTGGTTTGCTTATATTTTGTCAAGCTTAAATAGATATCAGTGTTGATTCTTCTGGGATAAACACAATAATTCTTTTATAAGCTGTAATTATTTTAAACTATAAAATCTTCAAGTTTGAAATTTGAATAAAACCTGCCGGAAATGGCAGAAAATTTTAATACGCAAAAATCTGGATCTGTATAAGATTTTTCTGGATAGGCGTCTTTGAATATATTTTGCCAATATTTCTTTTTAATTTCCATGTTCGAAACAATCTCCATATTTCCCTTTAATAAACATCCTTTCCATGAAAATAATATTTTACTGAAAAAATAAACGCAACTTTTGGGGTTATTGGAAATTTCGTGCGCAAATTTTGATGAAGTATTTGTACAGAAATATATTTCCTTTAAAGAATCCCTGTATTTTCCAGGCACAACAGCCTTAACAAGAGGATAACCATCTGCAGCAACACAAGTAATAAAAAATGTTCCAGCTTTTTTATGTAATTGTTCTGCTTTTTCTTTTATTGTCATAATTGTTCCTTATATTATTTATTAATAATAGACTAAGTTATTCGCTTAATGCTACAGGTAATAATTACATGGAATTATGGGGTCAGGGCATTTAAAACCTTATGGTAAAATAGGACCTCTAGGAGGCCATGTTGAAACGGGCGCTAAAATAGATATAGAAGGATTCCATCGATGTACGCTTATATATCTTCCTTCTAGCTCAGATGAAATGAAAAGCTCTCTGTTATTACTACCAGATAATCCATAAATAATTTCACCAGCAATTCCTTGATTATCTGGATTCGTATGCCATCTCCATGAAAAATTACCTTCCCAGCTACCTCCTGTTGTTACAGCAGTAAGTGTTTGTCCTACTTTTTGTGTTCCGGTAAAATCGATAGCTTTAGCATATTCGTGATTTCCGCCGGTATCACATCCTGTCATGACAATCATAATTAGTGCTAAGATCGCAATAATTCCTGACAATTTCCATCTAATTTTCATTTAATAATTCCTTTTTGTGATATTTGTGTATAAAAATAATATTGTTAGAAAAAAGTCACATGACAACATTTTAACAATAATTAATGAATATGTCAATCGGACGCAGTGTCTCACGTTAAAACGAACCACAGAAAATCTATAATATTCCCAGATCTTCTCGTGTCAGACACGATCTTCTCGTGCCTGTCTTTGCAGCGAGCCCGAAGGGTGAGCTTCCAGCACACTCTAACGTTTACTGCCTCGTCCAAACATCGCCCGATCTGTTAAACCTTGTATTCGCTGTAAACGGTCTGGTTACAGCGCCGTATTTAGTCCACAGATCGGCAGTACCGGCAGTATTAAAGAATGCATTTGTTCCGAATTCAGTAGTAATATTGCTTCCTGTCCCAAAGATTACGCTGGTAAGATTCTCGCAATCATGAAAAGCATTATTCCCAATTCGGGTGAATGTAACGCCATTCAGATAAACATTGCCTGATACAAGATTTAACGTGAATGGCTCATAAAAAACTGTTAGCGCCTCTTTCATTTCTCTCTCGCAAAAGATGCCTGACATACCTGTCACCATTGCCTCCCCTAAATTCCTAATTACAAGTGCAGACTGAAGTTGTATTAGGCAAAACACAATTTTCATTGTGAATTCTTCCTCGTAAAATTATAGGAGGAGAACTATTATTCCATTGATCAGCCCCCCGATATGCCGCTGCACTGTTGGTAGGAACGATGATGCGCAGGGTAGTGTGAGTGTCAGTGAATGAAGTAAAAACACTTAGTGCAGTACCATTGAATGATCCGCCTGTCGATGGTCTAAGGATAGTTACAGTTCTAAGATTTCTGCTGCCCCAGAATGCACGTAATCCGATTGAAGTAACACTTGCAGGTATTGTTATATTTGTAAGACCAGTATTTTCGAACGCACTATTCCCAATGGTTTCAAGCTGGCTTCCAGCAAATGTTATGGTCGACAAGTTTGTGCAGTTATGGAACGCGTTGTTGCCTATTGAAGTAACGCCTGCGGGTATTGTTATATTTGTTAGTTCGTTGTCTTGGAACGCACTATTACCAATGGTAATAAGCTGGCTTCCAGGGGCAAATGTTACGGTCGACAAGTTTGTGCAGTTATAGAACGCGTGGCTGTCTATTATAGTAACGCCTGCGGGTATTGTTATATTTGTTATTCTTGAATCTCGGAACGCACTATTACCAATGGTAACAAGCAGGCTTCCAGGGGCAAATGTTACGGTTGTAAGATCAGAACACCCGGAAAACGTCTGTCCTCCAATTGTAGTAATGCCTGCGGGAATTGTAATATTTGTTATTCCTGAATCTCGGAACGATTGTTGGTTTATTGAAGTAAGACCTGCGGGTATTCTAATAGTTTTTATAAAACTGTTGTTTGTGAACGCTGCAGCACCAATTGCTGTAATAGGCGTTAACGCAGTTGGGTGAAAGTCCGGTATGCATACATGGGATGCAGTCAAAGTTCCATTGTTGCCGAGTGTGTTGTTGTTGGAGAAGTTAAGGTTTTCTGTGCCTCGGCAGTAAGTGCGTGTTTGGTATTCATCACAGCCAGTGCAATCCCTTCGGTCTACTCTTTGAGTTGGCGGACAAGTAGTTGAAGTTGTTAAATGCCAAATACCGGCAGTCTGGTTTGTCCAGGTACCGAATGTGTGCCCAAGTGCAGGAATTACAGTTCCTGTTACAGTCTGCCCACAGCCTTCACGGGTACAGGTTCCTGATATTTCGCTATTTCCCGCTGTCGTACAGGTTGCCGCAAATGCCGGTATTAACCCTTGATGTCCAGGTGCAGGGATTACTATGCCTGTTTGGACATGC
>WQXG01000037.1 GCA_009784975.1 Treponema sp. | reverse complement strand
GGGACGGGGGGTCGGCCAGAAAAACATCTTCTGGAAGCTCTCCGCCGGCGAGACCGAGCGCAGCGAGAGGCTCATAGGCGGATTCCTCCAGAGTTTTTCTGGACGGCACCCCGTCCCGCGCTCGGACAGAGAGCCATAGGTGCAACGCCGCCAGTTTTCTACAGTTTTAGTATTCCCCTTGACAATACCCCAAAAAAAAGTAGCATTTTAGTAATGAATACATCGGAATTTTCACAAACATTTCGTTCTCCTCTTTTTGTTGTAACGTGCGGTGAAAATGTCGTTTGCGAATTGTGTCCGAATAATTGTGTGATAAAAACCGGCGGTTTTGGGAAGTGCGGCGTTAGGGGAAACAAGGGCGGCAAGGGGATAATTCCGTTTTATGGATTTGTTTCTTCGCTGGCGGTTGACCCAATCGAGAAAAAACCTCTCTATCATTTTAAACCCGGCTCTAAAATACTTTCACTCGGGTTTGCGGGATGTAATCTTCGCTGCCCGTTTTGTCAGAATTGGCATATTTCCCAGAATACCGATGTTTCCGGCAAATGGCATAAACCAAATGAAATTATTTATGCTGCTCTTCATAATAATACCCCGTCCATCGCCTACACGTATTCTGAATCGCTTGTCCACATAGAATATCTTCTTGATTGTATGATGTTAGCGCGCAGGCACGGTATCGCCAATGTGCTGGTAACAAACGGATGTGTTAACTATAAAGCCGCTGTTAAAATTTTAAAATTTGCTGATGCTGTTAATGTTGATTTAAAATGTTACTGTGCAGATACATATAAAAATTGTTTGGGCGGCGATTTGCAGGCTGTGCTTACTTTTATAGAACTTGCGCAAAAAATGAATGTTCATACGGAAATAACCACTCTTGTTGTGCCGGATCTGAACGATTCAGGCAAAGAGCTGAACGCTGCCGCTGATTTTATAGCCTCTTTAAATAAAGATATACCATGGCACCTGTCGGCGTATCATCCGGATTATCGCTGGAATGCCCCGCCTACCAACCCTGACTTTCTGCTGCGCGCCGCCAATGAAGCAAAAGGAAAACTGTCGTTTGTTTATACCGGCAATATTACTGCCAACAATGATACGCTGTGTACTATCTGCGGAGCGGCTCTTGTAAAACGGAATGGCTACAATGCGGATACTTCCGGCATTACCTCAGGCAACTGTACAATTTGCGGAAAAACTCCCCAGATTGTTTTTTAGTTCTTGTTATTTAACTTCCCGTCTTTTCCGCAGCTTGTTTTTGATCCGGTTTTAGAATGATACTCTATACAGGCTTTACAGTTACCGTGTCTGCTGCAGGGATATGTGCATTTGCACGATGCGTTTGGTTTATCTGGCATATTTGTCTCCTTGGGCGGACCCATCGTAACAGTATATCAGAGATTAAAAATTCCGTATATAATTCGCTTATGCGTAAATTTGAAGTAGTGTCTCCGTTTAATCCGGCGGGAGATCAGGGTGAAGCAATTGCAGCTCTTGTAAAAGGCATTAGGGAAGGAGATAAATACCAAACCCTGCAGGGTGTTACCGGTTCGGGTAAAACTTTTACGATGGCGAAAATTATCGAAGAAGTGCAGATGCCTACGCTGATTGTAAGTCACAATAAAACTCTTGCAGCTCAGCTTTACCGTGAGTTTAAGGGGTTCTTCCCCAACAACGCAGTTGAATATTTTGTTTCATATTACGATTACTATCAGCCGGAAGCCTATGTTGCAAGCCGCGATCTTTATATCGAAAAAGATGCTTCCATAAATGACGAGATTGAACGGATGCGCCTCTCTGCGGCAAGAAACATGATGGAACGCGAAGATGTAATTATCGTGGCAACTGTTTCCTGCATTTACGGAATGGTAACGCCTGATGTATACCGTAAAATGACTGCCACTTTTTCTAAAGACGAAACGGTGAACGTTGATTCGCTAATGCGCCGCTTTGTAGAACTGCAGTATGAACGCAACGATGCTGTCCTGGAACGAGGGCGTTTCCGCAGGCGCGGCGATACGCTGGAAATTTTTCCTGCCTACATGGAAGAAGCTTACCGTGTTGATCTTGATTGGGACAAGGTTGAACGCATAAGACGCTTTAATCCGGTTTCCGGCGAAATACTTGAAGAGCTCGATCGCGCGTTGATTTATCCTGCCAAACAATTTGTTATGCCTGCAGAAACGATTCATAATGCGATGGATGCGATAAAACAGGAGTTAAAAGACAGGCTTGAATATTTTAACAATAACGGCAAAATCATGGAAGCAGAGCGGCTTAAAACCCGTGTTGAATATGATATAGAAATGTTAACAGAGATGGGCTACTGCTCCGGCATCGAAAATTATTCTTCAATTTTGGCAGGGCGTAAACCCGGCGAGTCTCCTGACACGCTGGTTGATTATCTGCCCAGGGAACATCTTACATTTATCGACGAAAGCCATGTCACTCTGCCGCAGCTGGGCGCCATGTATGCGGGGGATCGCAGCCGCAAGGAAAATCTGGTAAATTACGGTTTTCGTCTTCCCTGCGCTCTCGATAACCGTCCTCTTCGTTACGATGAATTTGCAGAGCGCCTGGACAAAACAGTTTTTGTCTCTGCCACTCCGGGTGTTAACGAAGTTCAGCAATCGGCGCGGGTAGTGCAGCAGTTGATCCGCCCAACAGGTCTTTTGGATCCGGAAATCGAAGTGCGTCCCAGCGAAGGGCAAATGGAAGATATTTACGGCGAAGTAAAAAAACGGATTAAAGCGGGAGAAAGGTCGCTGATTCTTACGCTTACAAAAAAAATGGCAGAAGACCTTACCGATTATCTTACCGGTCTTGGTTTAAAAGTCCGCTATATTCACAGCGAAGTAGAAACAATTGAACGTGTGGAAATTCTCACTCAGCTTAGGCAGGGTAGTTTTGATATACTCGTGGGTATCAATTTATTACGCGAAGGTATTGATTTGCCGGAAGTTTCGTTCATTGCAATTCTTGATGCGGATAAGATAGGTTTTTTACGCTCCCTGACAAGTCTTGTGCAGATAATCGGGCGCGCAGCGCGGAATGCCGCCGGTAAAGTTATCATGTATGCCGACCGGCAAAGCGATGCAATGGAGAAAGCGATTGCCGAAACTAACCGCCGCCGCGAGATTCAAATAGCCTACAACGAAAAACACGGTATTACGCCTGTCACTGTAAAAAAAGCAATCGCAGATATATTAACCCGCCACATCGAAGAAGCAGACAATGCGGCGGCAACAACGGTTGAATTACTTAGGAAATCCTATAATGTGCTAATCCCTGCACAACGCAAGCTGCTGATTAAAGCTCTTGAAAACGAAATGCTTGAACATGCCAAAAACCTTGAGTTCGAGCAGGCAGCGTCAATCAGGGACGAGATTTTGCGGATTAAGGGTTAGCAGCGCGTCTTCTTTCCGCAGCGGCTCTGGCAGCATCGCTCCATCTGAAAATACCGGCTTCCCTTTCCATTGCTCTTACGATTGTATCCCATTCCGGCATTTCCGGCAGATGATCTCCGGATGCAGGAACTGTTACAGACGGATAAACTTTCCAGCTGTCACGTATGGAATAAAGAGCCGCTTTGTCTCCTGCGGTTCTCCATTGCCTTGCACCGACACGCCATGCGCGGGTAAACCCTTCGCCGGGGATGGTTATTTCCAGAGGCAGCCATCGTTTTCCTTCAAGTTCGATTATATCATCGCTGTATGCGTACCAAAAATCATCGCCAACTTCAAAGGCAACATAAATATGTCCGGGGATGGTGATAAATGCACTTTCTATATCAAGCGCTTCCAGCATGGAGCAGAATAAAATTGATAAATACGAACAGTCTCCGCCGCGGTAGTACAATGCCTGATACGGATAGCTTACGTTATCCAAAACAGATTCGTCGGCTGCAACTCTTGCAAATGATGTTGCGGGAACAATTACATAGGTAATGCCGTACAGACGCAATGCTTCGAACAATGCGGTTGCATAGCGCACATTGGATGGGATAGCCGCAGACTGCTGCGCTGTTGAAGCTTCAATGCCTGCAGCCACAAAACGCGCAAACAAACGCGCTGCGCTGTCTTTTGGAGAAACGAATGCTGCTGCGCGGCGGTCGTCGTCCCATGAAAGCGTGTTGCGGTGATATATTGGCATTTGCAGCGAAGAGGTTGATTCCTTGCGTGAACCCAAACTGCGGTATTGCAATTGCAGTACGCCGTTAGCATTTACATTTTCTGTTAAGTTGAGCATAGCTTCGTTGAACAGAGCAGTTACAGGCACCTCGATACTTTCGCCGGAGCTAAGGTGAGGCAATACAGCGAAAGTCCAGGGCTGGCTCATATAACTGTCCATGAAAAATGAAAGATTAACATTGGTAATGGCATTGGGCTCTTCATTGGTAATTCTTACAGTTGCAACAGGATTATTTTCGTACCATGCCCACGAAACCGGAAACACACGATGCTGCTGGGTCTTTTCTATTTTGATCCGCGTTCTGCCGCTCATTATTTCTGACAGGTTAACTTTAACCCCTATAGCCGCGCTGAAAGAAGACAGCGGCTCTGCGCTGAATACCCTGTAAGTGTATCCTGCGTCGGCAAACAGTGAAAAATACGGCGACAGATAAAACTCCGCGCCAAGGCTGCCGGAGATGAGCAGGTTTGTATTGCTGTCTTCGTTTCTGGAATATTGATACGCCCCGCCGTAAGCCGCTGCACGAAAAGCCCAGCGATCAAAAGGACGCCATTGTAAAAAGAGCCCTCCCTTTCCTTCCATTACTATCAGAGGATCTCCGATATTCATGGGCAGGGAAGAAATTGTTCCGCCTGCACTCACGCCAAAATTAAAGTTTTTTGCAAAATTTAAAAATGCCCAGTCAAGAGAAGCTGAAGCTCCCACGCCGGGATTTATGTGTTCAAGACCAAAAGGCGCTTCAAAGGCAGGGGCGACGCGCAGAGAAATTCCGTTTTGAGCAAATAAATTTGCGCTTAGAATTAATCCAATAGCCAAAAAGAGAGAAAGTTTTTTATTCATTTCTATCTGCTCCCTGCTATTCTTTCCAGACCGCGCAGAGCCGCTGCATTTGTACTGTCTCGCTGCAATGCCTGTCTGAACCAGCGTTCCGCTGTCGCATAATCGCGCTCACTAAGAGAAAGGTTTCCGCGGTTGGTCATGGCAGGAACAGAGCCCATTCCTGCAGCGCGTTCATAAGAGGCTTTCGCCTCGGCAATTCTTCCGGCGCGAACCTGCAGAATACCCATTCTGTTGAGCAATGCCGCTGTCGGATTTGCATTTATTTGAGTCTGTATTCTGCGGATAATCGCCTGAATATCCTGTTCGATATACTGCGTCATAGCGCGGTTAACTTCTCTTAGCGCTGCCGCATTGTCTGTTCGTATTACTCCGCTTCCCAATTCAGGCAGCGGTGCGGGCGGGAATACTGTCCATGCATCTTCTACAATGACAAAATCCACATACGATCCGGATGTAAATGCAGCATTCAGAATGGCAACTCCGCGCGCCCAGGCAGCCATAAAGCCGCTGTTATATGCGCTCAATGAAATTGGAAGCCATGCACTATCATCGACTATCAATATTTTTTCTGTGCCGTTTACAAGCGTTTCTGCAGCTCTTTGATCTGCATCAAGAGAGATGGCAACAAGGAAATCATTTTCTGTTTGAATAAAAGCAGATTTTATTCCTACGCCTTCAAGAGCTGTAGCAAAGAGCAGGGCAAGGTCACGGGCGGAACCGGTGCGGAAAGCCAATGTTTCTGCCGGGAATTGTACTTCTGTATCGTCAGTGTAAGTTTCTCCAAGCCGTATATTTGATGCTCTTAAACCTTCCAATAGCCACATTGCGTATTGTAAATTTGTGTTATGGCCGATTCGCCTGTTGGAGCGTTCCAGTCCCGCTATAAATCTTGCAAAGTCAAGAGCTTCCGGCGAAGTGGGAGAAACAAACGAAGCAAATGCATAAATATCATCTGGTGTAACTTTGTTGCGGTTGTTTGTTGCAACTGTAATTGCTCTTACAGATTCGCGTTCCTGTCCCAAAAACCGGTAGCGGACAACAAGTTCGCCCATAATGCGCCCTGAGTCTGTAAAGCGCAGAATGTCAGGTGAAAAGTCTGCCAGCAGCGGAAGCTGAACTCTTCTGCCGCGGGGGATAATTGAAACTTCGCCGCAAGGAAATTCTGACGCAGTATAACCGGGCGCGCGGAAAAACAATCTGACATTACGAATTTCTGCGTTTTCATTGTTGCGTAATGTAACAGTACCTATCCTTTGGGACTGGTAAGTTTGCATGAATGCGGGGTATAGAGGCTCCGGCTGATCAAGTGTTGCGCTGATGCCCTCATTGCTTCTTCTGCCTGCCTGAAAAGTTATCTGCGCCGATAGCCCTGCGTACAAGCCGGAACTCATCGGTCTTTCCTTATCGCTTTCAAACTGTCTCCATCCTGCATTGGCTGCAATCAGGAAACCGGGCGTAAAGCGGAAACCAATTTCTCCGCCGCCTCTCCAAAATAAATTGAGCGGACTGTTTGTATCTTCAATTGTAGACTGGTACACGCCTATTGCCCCGTCTACTCGTAAATAAATCCGCGATAAGGGAAAGAAATACAATCCTATAGTGCCGCCGGCTGAATAGAAGGTTACGTTTAATGCGCCGTCACCCAGCAGGGGTTTTATCATAAAACCGCCCTCTATGCCGACCGTATAACCCAATCCCAGCGGATTGGACCAAATGGTAGACAGATCGACCTCAAAGCCAATGTCGCCGCCGCCGCCTAAATTGTAGCGTTCATTCCCGTCTGTTTCTGCAATATTACCCTCGCCCATGGGGATTGTTATAAAGCCCTTGGGACGGAGAGAAAAATCCAATGCATTTACCGGGATACCGTTTAAGAAAATACAGACCACTGCAAACAGTAACGCTGTAATCCTAAGTTGAATTTTTGCCATTATACACCACCTCTTTTACGAAAATAATATCATAAATAGCCGGTTATAACAATATAGACTATAGATACTTTTTTATATTTTTCAACAGATATTTGCATTTTTTTGAAATTTCATTCATACTTTATATGATGGCAGAAAATGAACTAAACGGCTATATTGATACGCTCCAGGAGGTTCTTAATTCCAGGCAAGACTGGCTGGAAAAGTCCGAAATGGGCAAATTCAAGGAAGAACTCAGGGCTTTTCACAGCTCATTTGCTTCCCTGTATAATATCTATCTAAAGAAAAAACTTATAGACGAAGACCCCTATAAGCAGGAAACCAAAATAAGTGAAATTGAGGTTCCGGAATCCGGTAATTTTCAGGAAACCAGGCGGATTGAGCAGCTTTCTGTAAGGCTTTCCAATTTTGACAATCAGCTCGACTTTTTAGTCAATTTTTACCAATTGGGTGTGGATTTCCTGAACCTTGACCGTATCAAGCGTATAGTGGGGCTTGTCCGTTATATAGACTGGGTCGCTTTTTCCCCGGATTCGCCGAATTTAATGACCAAATCGGTTGCCATGATGACAAATCAGTCAAAGGCAGGCGTTGATCAGCTTACCCTCAGCATTATTGGGGAAGGTCTAAACAGGCTGTCAAAAACAACCCATTCCGTAATGAAGACCATAAAGGAGCTAAGCACATACTACAGGGAAAAATATAAACTCAATATTCGTCAAAATATTACCATGGATATGTCTGCAAGCGAAGCTACTCTGGACAATATCAGGAAAAAGATGCCTTCGATACTGCCGGGTCAGCCTTTTTACAAGGAATTGGTAGAGGAAATAATCAAGGAGGATTATACCGAAAGCGGGATAGACCTAAGAGATACAGTCCTTAACACCCTAAGAGTTAAAGAAGAAAAGACAAAAGCTGCAAAACAAGTCGTGAATTTTAAAAACATCCTTCTGGACGGCATTATGGTTATCGGCGGTTCGTCAAATACTCTTACCGAGATTACAGCAAAATTTGATGAGAACTATACAGTTATGGAAAGCCGCAAAAAGACCTTTTTAGAAAAAATTAAGGAGCTAATCAGACAGATTACGAATGCGGAACCGGAAGAAGTTATTTATACTATCGAGATAATGGATGCTACAAAGGGGCTGCCGGTAAAGGAAAAGCTGAATTTTCACCAGTTTAGGGAAGAACTTGAAAAGAAAATCAGGATTTTAAGCAGTTTTGTACGCGGTCCGGCATATACCAAGCTGTCGGTAATGACCGAAGAGCAGATTATCGGGTATCTGGAGAAATATATCAACGATGTGCAGTCCATTCACAGAACTTTGGGCGCTTTGGATGAATTTTTTAAGACAAATGTGGTTGCGGCAGACAGGGAAAAAATAAAGGGGATAAAACCGGAATTGTCTGCTTTAAAGAACTCTTTTGTAAAAGCCAACCAATTACGGCATGAGTACAGCGCTCAGAAAGAAGAAGAAGAGCAGATGAAACGGCTTGGGGTTAATCGTACCGAAGAGCATCCCCCCGGGACCCCCGGGAGCTCCCCCCAGGTTTCTTAAAAACTTCAGAATTTAATGGAAATTTGCCTAAAAAATCTGCCGATAATAGTACAAACAGGTAAATAATGTGTCAAATTTTATAAAACCAATATTGGCTTTACTTATATCCATTCTCGTTTTTGCCGGTTTTACCTACCTGACAGATATTGAAATACTGGATTTTGTCGAGGCAAGATTTTATAATCCTTCCATTTTTAATTCCTATGTCAAAGAAAACTCCATAGATGCGGATATTGCAGAAGATCATATTTACAGTCTTCAGAAAAAATTCGAAGCGACATTGTCAGAACCTGCTGTCCAAAGCAGTTTTTTATATAATCAAAGCGCAGAGGATATTTTTGAGCGTTCAAGAATATTTGGGATATTGCTGGAGACTACCAGCGGACTCCAGACTGTTCAATTTGTGGACAGCAATGGATTAAGAATACATTATTCAACATCGGTGCGCGATGTAATTAATCAGAGTGTCAGTTCAACCGCTTACAGGAATTATAACGAAGACCCGCTGGCATTGCCTTACGATATGGTTAGTGTTCCAGCCGGCAGCAGCGCGAAAATTATAATGGATGATCAGACTGACAGAATCATCTTTTCGTTCCCGTTTAATGATTCAATGGAAGTGTACAGGGGAACAGTGGTTTTTTGCATATCTGTAAGGGCATTGGCAGAGAGGCTTGTTGCAGAAGGACGTTTAAAAGTTAACGAAGATGTTTCTGTTATCGGAACCCCGCGGGGTATTCTGCTGGGCAGCCCAAGTTCTTCTAAATCGGATATTTTAAAAAATGTATCTGTTATTTGGGAGAACGAACTGCCGCTGCTTTCAGCGCCGGTAATTGATACGCCGCTTTTGCAAGAAACAACGGCGTTGCAGGAAGCATCGCTGTTTGCTCCATCTGTCAGCAGGGTAGTTATTGATGCCGGTGATTCCGGCGTAAAATATTCTCTTATTTCGCAGAGAACTCAACATGGTTTTTATTTTGGCCGCCTTGTAAATGATTATTTGTTTTCCATTCCGGATCCAATGAAACTCATTTTAAGGCTTTCCATGTATATAACCTTTTATCTGACGTTGTTTTTCCTGTTCAATATAAAACCCAATGCAGTGACGCTTGTGCGAAACCGCGTTAAACGCCTGCGGGACAGCCTTTTTGAACAATTGTTTGTAAATAAACCAAGCCATGAAAGGGCAAAATGGATAATTGAACTGGAACAGCGCCGGGATGAAATCCGTACATCACTAAAACGTCATTTAAGGCTGGGCAAGCGGCAGGAAAAAACCATAGATGAAATGATAAATAAATCATGGGATGAACTGCTGCTTGTGATTAAATCCGGCTGCGGTTCGCCGGAAACTGTTACCGTAATTAAATACAGACCGGCAGAAAGTACCGGCGCTGAACTGCTGGAAGAAATCGAAGAAATAATTGAAGAAGCGGAAGAAATAGAAGATGCCGAATCCATAGAAGAGGCAGAAGAAATAGATGAGATAGACGAGATAGAAGAAATCAATGAAATCGAAGAAATCGAAGAAATCGAAGAAATTAGCAGCGTCTTGCCTGAAGATTCCATTTATGATGAGCTCCAGGAAATAATAGATAAAGCAATTGCCGCTGACAAAGTAAAACCGCCCAACAAAATAGGGCTTCTTAAACTTGCTGAGGGTAAATGGCAGATACTGTTTGACGATAGGTCAAAGAAACGCGGTCTTCTTGCGCGGGCTAAGGAAAAGAGCCTTGGGGCGGCTGCTCCTGCAAACAAAACTGCTTCCAGCGGTCTTCTTTTACGGGCAAGTATGTTTGCTAAAAAACCTTCCCGCAAAGGGCTTTTGGCTCTTGCAAGCGAAATAGAAGCTGAAACCGAAGAAAAAGATCAATTTGAACAGGATCTGTTTGCAGATATAAACGTTGTGTCTCCATTCTCTTCAATGTTCTCTTCGCTTAAATCTGACAAGAAAAAATAAGTCATCTCATTAAAACGCGGGGGTTAACAGTAACTCCGTTCTTGTAAACAGTAAAGTGTAAGTGAGGACCCGTACTTAAACCCGTGCTGCCGACATCTCCAATGCGCTCTCCCTGGGTAACAAACGCTCCCGTTCTGGTCCTGATTACATTCAAGTGAGCATAAAGCGTGCGGTAACCGGAGTGATGGTTAATTACGATATAATTGCCCCACACGCCGTCCCATCCAACCCGGCTAACCCTGCCAGCCATTGCTGCCCTGACCGGTGCACCGGTTGCTCCCCTGATATCTATCCCGCTGTGAAATTGACGGCGGTTTCTGTTAAAGGGGTCTCTCCTGTATCCGTAATGTGAAGTAATGGGACCATTTACCGGCCAGATAAATAAATCGCCGTTTATTTCCTGCAGCCTTGTCCATTCAAGCCGCGCGCCGGGGATAAAAAGGTCTGTTCCTGTTACAATTTTTTCAGAAAAAAGTTCGTTTACTGTTTGGATTTCTTCTTTGTCCACCCTGTATCTTTGCGAAATGGCAGCCAGGTTTTCTCCGCTTCTTACGGTATGTAAAATCCCATCCTGATTGGGTATTTTTAACACCCTTCCTATCTGCAGAAGGCGGGTATTTGATATCTTATTGGCAGAAATAATGGAATCCTGGTTTAAGCCAAAATTGATGGCAAGGGTGCTGATGTTATCGCCGCGTTCAACAATGTGGGAACCGTAAAGGAGAGTGCGGGTTTTTGAGAAGGATTCCGGCTCCATTTCTACAGAAACAGCGCCAAGCAGCTCAAATTCTGCCTGCTCTTCAAAAAAAATTCCTCCGCCTATGCCGTTTTCGTCAATCTCAAGGGAATCCTGCTCCTTGTTAAATTTGACGGGAAACAATAAAAAAGCGATGCATAGAAATGCTGCCAGCCTGAATGTATTTCTGCTTGCAACAGACGGACTATTTGATAACATACTTATACTCTAACCTATTTTTTCCAATTTTTCCATATTTCTGACCTGTCACATGAGGTCTGTTTCATTCTCCAGCAGCTTTAATAAATCCCTTATTTCTGCCGCCTGTTCGTACTCTTCCTCTGCAACTGCCTGTTCCAGCTGTTCACGAAGAGACTTATGTTTATCATCGGAATTTTCTTCCATTTCATTGATAAAAAAAGACAAAGGAACGCCTGTTTGTTCAATTATGGAAGTTGCCAGGTAGATGGGGCATTTTTTCCGCGCCGCTATGGCAAAGGCATCAGAAGGCCGGCTGTCAAGGATTAGGGGCTTTTCATTTGTATATTCCCCCCCGGTGATTATCAGGCGGGCATGAAAAACATCGTCTTTTAATTCATAAACCTCTACCTTCTTAATGGAAAGATTTACATGAGAAAGCATGTTAATGAACAGATCATGGGTATGCGGACGGGAAAGCGCCATGCCGTCTTTACCGATAAGGATAGACTGTAATTCCAGAGTGCCGATAAAAATCGGTATTGCTACATCCTTGTTTTTTGGCTTAAGCAAAAGGGCGTTTCCGTGGCTTGTTTTAAGGATAGACCATATTTCGCTGACATACATTTCTTTAACCATGTTTTATTCCCGCTAGCTGATTAGTTTAACAAAACCGGCAAATTCACTGGAGGCAAATATCTCATTTGTCTCTTTTAAAAAGATCTTTCCTTTTTCTTCTGCTTCCTCTAAAACTCCGGATCTTGACAGAGTTTCAATCATTTCTTCCACTTCCGGCGCAGAAGCTCCTTCGGTTTTTGCTACATGGAAATAATAAAAAATCCGTTCCTGTTTATCCGGATAATTATTTAAGTATAAAAGGACAGGAAGGCTCTTTTTTCCTTCTACTATATCATCTCCGCGTTTTTTTCCAAAATTGCCGGTTTTAAGGTTTTTGACATCGTCAAGTATCTGAAAACCAATTCCCATTTTATCCGCAGCATCGCCCAGCATTTTTATTGCTTCCGGCGGAGCATCCGCAGCATAAGCGCCCAGCTCGGTTGAAAGACGGGCAAGGCTTCCTGTTTTTAATGTACACATTAAATAATAGTCTTCTACCGGGGGAATGTATGAAACATTACGGTGCCAGTCAATATCCATAGATTGTCCAAGATGAAGCTTCCGCATGCACTCCAGCCAAAGTTTATAAATTATATCTTTGTTTTTTTCTGCGCCGGTTTCAATGCAGGATGATGCCAAAAAGTACAGGAATGATCCGGCATTAATTGCCGTATCAACGCCGTAGATTTTATGAATTGCCGGTTTGCCGCGCCGTTCATCAGATTCATCTTCGATGTCGTCATGAATTAAACTTGCTGCATGGGAAAATTCAATGACAGGTGTAAGAGGGATAGCCGCATCCTTGCCGCCCAGGGTTTCGCAGACAAGCGTCATCAACAGCGGCCGCCAGCGTTTGCCGCCGCGGAAAACCAGCTCTCTGGACGGCTTAATCAAAACCTGCTTTGATTGTACGTCAATATTTTTTCCAATGCTGCCGAAGACTTTTTCGGCCCAATCCGAATCCGGTTCCAGAGGCAGCCAACGCTCCAGCTCTGTTTCAATTTTTTTAAGTCTCTGTGTATACTCTTGATCCATAAGTTATTATAATATTAAAAATGACAGATTACAAGAAACCTGACCACTGGCAGCAGAAAGCGCGTAAGGAAAATTATCCGGCACGCTCTGTCTATAAATTAAAAGAGATCGACGAAAAGTACGGTTTTTTTAAACCCGTCTTGCGGGGAAGGGCACCCGCAGGACGGGCACCCGCTTCCGGGGGGGTGTTAAAGGTGCTGGACGTTGGCGCCGCTCCGGGAAGCTGGAGCCTTTATGTGCTGCGCAAGATGCAAAATCGCCCTGTTTTTCTAGCTGCTGCCGATCTTTCCCCTCTTTCCCGCGAATTTGACAATGGTTTATTTGACGGAGAAAATTTCTTTTTTATCCAGGGCGACATCACAACAGCAGAAGTAACCGAGACGATTTTGTCAAAAGGACCTTATTCGGTAATTATAAGCGATGCTGCTCCCGGCACCACGGGCAATCACATAGTGGATACGGCGCGTTCCCTTGAACTTGCAGAAATGGTAATTGAATACGCTGTAACTGCCCTTGCGCCCGGCGGCAATCTTGCAGTTAAAGTTTTTCAGGGCAGCGGCAGCGATCTGCTCCTTAAACGTATAAGGACGCTCTTTGAAACGGCTAAAAGTTTCAAACCCCAGGCGTGCCGGGGCGAATCAGTGGAGACGTATTTTATAGGGCTGGGGAAGAAGTAACTTGGTTTTAAAAAACCTACTCAACCTTAAACCGCGAAATTGCCGCGCCAAGCGCTACGATGTTTTCCTTGTTTTCTTCGGTAATTTCCTGCACCCGCGTGAACGCGCCTGTAATTTCATCCGCATTGTTTGTCATATCGTCCATGTCACCGGCAACTTCGGCTGTAATTTTTCTAAGAGCGGTGCTTTGGTTTAACACTTCCTTGCTTTCACTTGTCATACTGGCAGATGCATTGCGCACCATTCCGGTAACGGAATTCAATTGGGTAACCGCTTCTAGTATCTGGCGGCTGCCTTCGCCCTGTTCTTCCATTGCATTGCGAATTTGAGTTTCCTGATCAGATACAAGCTGCACTTCTTTTTCTATGGCTTCGAAGCGTTCCAGAACAACACTTGTAGATTTGGTAATTGCATCAATCATTGTTTTGATCTTTTTTAATACCCCGCTGATCGTCTTGGACTGCTTGCCTGAGTTTTCTGCAAGCTTGCGGATTTCATCTGCGACTACGGCAAAGCCCTTGCCGGATGATCCGGCATGAGCAGCTTCAATTGCCGCATTCATGGCAAGAAGATTTGTCTGGCTTGCGATGGTTTGCATTACCGAGTTAATCTGCAAAAGACCTTCGGACTCTTGCGCAATTTCCTGAATGTCGGTTGAAACCTTGTGTAAATCTACACGGCCTGCTCCGGATGTCTGCGCAAGCGAATTGATGTTTGCCGTATTTCTGACAAGCGTTTGCGTAACAGAATTAATGTTGGCAAGCATTTCTTCGATAGCGGATGAAGATTGGGCTACGCTGTTTGCCTGGACAGTAATATGCCCATTTAATTCATCTATCCCTTTATTGATTCGTTCCATAGAGCCAACGGCTGAATTTACCTTATCCGACTGCATTAAAACTTGATCCCTCATGTGCTGCATACTGGTATTGATGCCGTCTATGTCTTTCTTTGTGATTTTCATGTAAGAAGCCAATTCGTCGCCGGTATCGGTAAGGGAGACTGTTTTTGCTTTTATACCGACAAGCAGTTCTCTCATTTTTTCGAAAGTTAAATTAAAGAAATCTCCCAAGGTGCCGATTTCGTCATTCCTGCGAAGATGAAGCCGCTTTGTTAAATCCCAGTCTACGGCAATATGATCCAGCGTCTGTTTCATATAATTCATGGGTTTAAGCATCTGCATAATATATATATTGAAAAGTAAAAAGATAACGGCAATAACTGCAATCATCATTAAAAAGAGGAGTGTCACACTGCTGCCCAAAACTGCAGCAACGGTAACCGGCTGAATGGCAGTGATATACCAGCCGAGCGCAGGAACTTCGCCTACCGCGATCACGCCTTCGCGCGCTTCAAAATACTGATGCTCGCCGGGATTAAGCGCAACGGCTCTTGCAAAAATCTCCGCTCCCGTATTGCCAAGCTCTTTATCCATTGTTACTTTGTTTGTGATAAGCGCTGTGTTTCTGGCTCCGGTAATTTCTCCTTCAGAGTTGAATAAATATAAAGCGCCTTTGTTTGTATAACTGCGGTAAATGGAATCTACAAATTCTGTAAGATCGATCCCCGTTCCTACAAGACCGATGGGCGTATGCCTTGAATCAAAAACCGGCGCATTTATCCAGAGCATTATTTTCTGCATTTCTGTATTGTAGTTAATGTTAAAATTATATTTTTCGGTTTCGTATAATGTCATTTTATACCAGTAGTTGTCAGGGTCTTCGGCATTAATCGTATAATGATCGCCTTCGTCAAAATAAAATTCTTTATTTACATCGCTGACCCAGAATGCGCCTTTGCTTCTGAAAGAATCGCGGTATCCGGCAATTTCCGCAAAAGCGATTCTTTGCAGCTCCCTGTTTGCAGGATTTAAAAAATGCTGAATGATCAAAGGAGACGATGCCATTTTTAGGGCAAGGGCAATTTCCCCGTTTACAGATGCCTCCAGTTTGATTCTTTCTATTTCTATTGCCTTTGCCAATTCATGACCTGTGTTGATTCGGACATTTTGATGCATGGAAACTATAAAAACAATACTTCCGCCGAATAAAATGAGCAAAAATAAAACTACCGAAAAAAGAAAAACCCTGCGTTTTATGGTTTTGGGTTTCTTGTTACTTGAATTTTCCATGAAAAGACTCCTTGGGGATTCCCCATACAATTATAAAAGATACTATGAAATTGGTATTTTTTCAATGGTTTTCGCTCCAAAAAGCACGTTACAGCCTACTTTCTAAAAAAAATTAAGTATGATATAATCGTTTGAAACGAAAATTTTATCAAAAGGCGGAAAATATGATTATATTAACTTTGAATTGCGGGTCTTCATCGGCGAAGTATCAGGTTTATGACTGGGAAACAAAAGATGTTCTTGCCGTGGGAGTTGTGGAAAAAGTAACCGTCGGCGGTTCTTTCATTACGCATAAGGCAAAGGGCAGGGAAGAGGCTGTGTTTAATCATGATTGCCCAACCCACACCAATGCAATTGAACTCATCATTAAAACACTTACAGGCAAAGACACCGGCGTAATCAGCGATATGTCGGTTATCAAAGCGGTTGGCCACCGCGTTGTACACGGCGGCGATAAATTTACCAAATCCGTAATCGTAGACGACGCAGCCATGGCGGCATTTACAGCGATGCAGGACTTAAGTCCTCTTCACAACCCTGCCAATATCATGGGAATAGAGGCTGCAAAAAAAGTGCTGCCCAATGTGCCGCATTGCGCAATTATGGATACTGCGTGGCATCAAACCATGCCCCCGGAATCATATATGTACGCGGTCCCCGTTGAATGGTACGAAAAGTATCAGGTACGCCGTTACGGTTTTCACGGAACAAGTTTTCTGTATACTGCAAAACGCGCCGCCGTTCTTCTGGGTCAGGATCCGTTTAAAACCAACGTGATAATCTGTCATCTTGGAAACGGCGCGTCAATTAACGCCGTAAAAGACGGACGTTCGTTTGATACTTCAATGGGCATTACTCCATTGGAAGGACTTGTCATGGGGACACGCTCCGGCGACGTAGACCCTTCGCTGCCTTTTTACGTTATGCGCAAAACAGGCATGAATGCTGCCGAGATAGAAAGCGCTTTGAACAAAAAGGCGGGTCTTTTGGGGCTAACCGGAAAATTAACAGACAGGCGTGATATTCAGGCGGCTGCAGTTGCAGGTGATACCCAGGCGCTGCGCGCCCAGTGCATAGAAGCGCACCGTGTTAAAAAATACATCGGCGCTTATCAGGCTGTGCTCGGCAGGGTAGACGCGCTTGTTCTGACAGCCGGCGTGGGCGAATTTGCCTGGTTCATGAGGGAAAAAATTCTAAGCGGGCTTGAAGGTATCGGTATGGTATATGATCCAAAGAAAAACGAAATTGCGCGAACCAGAAATGCAGAAACCTTAATAAGCAAACCGGATTCAAAAATACCTATTTTTATAATCCCTACAGATGAAGAGCTTGTTATGACAGAAGATGCCTTTGCGCTTATGAAAGGTACTTATGACACGCATACAAATTTTAACTATTCTTTCCAGAGCAAGGATTATTTAAACAAGGGAAGAGCAGAAGGTTTAAAATTTGATCTTGCCAAAAATCCGGATTTAGCGGGGATTATTGTAAATCCAAAATGAGCGAATTACTCTGCATCGGCAATCCTATTGTTGATGTGTTTGTTGATATAGATAACGATCTCGCAATAAAATACGGCATTACAGCTCCCGCTCAGCACATTGATCGGGAGCAGGCGGAAGCAATACTGCGCGAAATTGATTTTTCCGGCGCGGTAAAAAGTTCCGGCGGCGGCGCTGCAAATGTAGCAAAAATTTCCGCCATGCTGGGAATGAAATCGGTTTTTTCCGGATGTACCGGACAGGACGATCTTGCCGCGCTTTTTGAAGATGAAATTACCGGCGCGGGCGTTTCTGCAATGCTTGTAAAATCCAATGAAAAGACAGGGCTTTGTTTTGTATGCAATGTTAACGGAGAAACAAGGTTTGCCGCAAGCCCCGCAGCGGCGCTGGATCTGACAGAAGATCATATCAGCGAAGATTTAATCAGCAGCGCGGAAGTGATAGTAGTAGACGGCTATATTCTGGATCGCCGCCCTTTGGTGCAGCACATTTTAATGCGGGCAAGCCGCCGCGGAATACCCGTTGCTTTGGATGCCGCTTCTGTTTTTCAGGTACGCAGCAAGGCGGAAGAAATATTAACCTACAGCCGCAATTTTCCCCTGTTTATTTTTATGAATGCCGATGAAGCTATTGCCTTTTACAACACAATCAGAAAAAGCCGCGATGAGGAAATGCGCCTTTCTGAAAAAGAAAAAGAAGCTATTATACTTCGCGATGTAAGCCCCATGTTAAAAATAATCACAGACGGCGAATTGTTTCCCATTGTAGTTGTTAAACTGGGCGGACGCGGAGCAATCGTTTTTGCAGGCGGCAATGTGTACCACGAAGAAACCTTCACCATCATTCCGCGAAACACTGTTGGCGCAGGAGACGCCTTTTGCGCCGCTTTTATTTCTGCCTGGATACGCAGCAAATCCCTGTCTGAATGCGCCGCGCTCGGCAACAAGGTAGCAAAAGAAATCCTTAAAGTGCCGGGAACTCACATAAAGAGCGGAAAGTTAAAAAGCTTTGCGAGGGTTTTGAAGAGATGTTGAAAGATAGGGTTTTAACAAAAAATGGTAGCAGCTACCGATTTATATTACTCCCCCCCGTTCTCCTGTAAGCGCGCCAGGTTTCTATCGTATACCCCTGCGCGGGAGTAAAATTTATATCAAAACTGTAGCCCCTATAAATTCTGCGCTTTGATGAACGCGACCACGGTTTTTCTGTCCACGCCGAGTATATTGCCGATAGCGTTACAGGAGATTTTTTCTTCCAAAAGATTCTGTATTTCTGTTTCATATCCCGTAAGTTTATGCCGCGCAGATTTACTGCCATGCGGTCTGCCGAGTATAATCCCCTCCGATTGTCTGCGGGCAAGCGCTTCTTTTGTTCTTTGAGAGATAAGATCCCGCTCAATCTCGGCTGCCAGGCCAAATGCAAAAGCGAGAATTTTAGCCTGAATTGTGCTGTCTAAGCGGTAATTTCCCTTAATGGTCAATATTTTTACACCATGCTGCGTTAAATGGTTCAATATGGTCATTATCATATACAGGTCTCTGCCCAAACGGGACAGTTCCGAACAGACAATTAAATCGCCCGGTCTTACCCTTTCAAGCAAAGTTCCTAAAAGACGTTTGTTAGGTGACTGTGTTCCGCTGATAGTTTCCTCAATCCAATGATCGATTAAAATGTTATTTTTTAAACAAAACTGTTCAATTTCATACCGCTGGTTATCGACTGTTTGTTTATCTGTGCTAACTCTGATATAACCATATACCATTTTGCCCTCCGGTGATGATGATCATAAAAAAATTAGCATCAAATTGGGAATTTATTTAAGATTTTTATAAATGTAGCGTAACGGCAATTATTTTTCTTTAAGATTTTTAAGAAATGTTGGGAGTTTTTTTGGGTCTGAAATCATGTACAAGCGAAGCGACGTACAAAACCAACCGTACAAGCGAAGCGATGTACACAACAATTATATAAAACCATTGCGTAATGGCGGTTTACGACGTTCCGCCAAGGCGGAATGTCCAGACGGCTGCGCCGCAGGCGCCATGCCGTCCCGTAAACCGCTGCGATAAGCGATGGTTCGCCGAAGGCGAAATGTCGCTTATCGGTGTGTAACTGCCGTTTTAATGGCAGTTACACACTACCAGCCGAATCTCACGCCGATATTCACCCCAACCCCCTTAGCGCTCCAGCTGCCAAGGAAATCAGGTGATTGAAGTTCCGCACCTACAACCAATTCAACGATTCTGAAGTTTAATGCCAGGTTAAGACTATTTCTCCAGATACGATCTTCGTAAGCGATACCGAGTGTTGCGTTTAGCATATTGATAAGACTTATTTTTGCCTTAAGGCCGAACTCCGGCGCGCCCAATTCGTAGTAGAGAGTATCAATTGAGAATCCGACAGAAGGAGTAATTGTGAGGAAGTTTCCAAACGGTCTCCAGTTAGCCGAAACAAGAAGCTTAAAAGGACGTTCTGCAGATTTACCCTTGCTGTCTTCGTGATAGGAAATTACAGGATCCGAAAAATCAAAGTTATCAAAGAACTCATCAAAATCCGCAAGGTCTGTGCTGCCTATTACGCCGGTTATCCGCGCATAATTTTTCATGTTGGAAGATATAATGGGAATGTTGACAACGTCTAACCCAATATCAAAATCCAGGAAAGGAAGAATACTGGTTAAGCCAAGCGCTCTTGCAATTGGGAATTCTACACCAACACTAAAGTCAAAACCAGGCGATGCGGTTAAATCGCCAAATGAAGTTGGGAGGGATAAATTATCCATATCAACAGGGAAAGCGGTATAAGCGGCTATATCATATCCAATGAACATTCTGTTCTGTCCGCTGACACTTTCAAATGTGTAGCTTATGTCATTTGATTGCACATACGCTATGGGATAGAAAATTGACGGCTTTACAGAAACCTTGAATTTCGCGATATGGAAATAAGTATTGATAGATGCTGATAAGAATGCCGCGCCGTTAAATTCAGATTTTTCATCGGTAGCATTGGCAAAGGACAGCATATTTCCGTTTAGGGCAAGCGAGCCTGTAAGATCCAGATTTGTAGAAATGCCGAAACCCCATTTTGCTCCGTTGATATTTAAAAAGAACGGAGAAACATTGGCGCCAAAACCCATCCTTAAGCCGTCTTTTAATTTATCAAGATCCAAAAACACTTCTTTGGAGAATATTTCTCCGATAGATAAAAAGTCATTGGATACGCCGAAAGCGGCATTGATACCTATTTCAAAAGAGCGGTCTTTTATTCTGAACGGCGCTTTTTTGGTGTTAAAACCATCATCATCATCAAACGCGTAGATGGATGGCAGAACGATTAAACAAATAATTAAAGCAAATGATATTTTTTTCATATTTTCCTCCTGCCCTAGAACTCAAACCTGGTATCTATTCTTGCACTTAAAGCAAGCTGTGTTATGCTAAAACTAAAATTACGCGGTATTTGCAGCACTGCATTCTCTTCAAAAATAATTTCAAATCCCGGCTGGAAAGGCCAATTAGCCGGATCGTTAATAGAGTCCATTGTATCTTTATCTATTGGGAGAATTAATGATGTGCTGTTTAAGGTACAAGGAATTGAGATGCCGGTGGAAGTAACATTCAGGGTCGCTTCGGTAAACGGATTTGTATCAAAAACAATTTCCAGTGTTAAAGATTCAACAATATCTTTTAAAATAAATTCTTCATCCGGACTGTTTCTTCCAAAGAGATCGGTATCACTGAATAAATCATCCATATAATCAGACAGATTGATGGATACGCCGCCAGGACCTGCTTTTAATGAAAGAGGAAACCAAACAACCGCTTCTACTTTAATTTTTGCTTCATCGAATAAGTTAGCAGGAGTAATTGTTGTTCCTTCTTCCATAAAAACTCTGTATTCAACCTGAGCATTTTCTCCCATCATCAGCATTTCAAGCGGAAACTCAATGCCTCCTATCGGCTTTTGAGTTCCTGTGTACCCGTTAGTTCTCCAGCTATCAATGCCGCTTGCCTGTCCAGAGGCAAGGCTCGCCGCATGAACTTGCTCTCCGTCAATAGTCAGTTCTATTGAAAGAAGATTTGCAAGCTCTCCTTCTCCTGATATATAGAGCTGGATCATCGCGCCGTTAAACTTAAAACCAAAAAGGAAATTATCCATATCGTTACCTTCAAGAGGTAATTCGATGTCTCCTGCTATAAGGTCTTCATCCTGATCCAGAGTATATGTAAATTCACCAGATCCTGTGTAATTACTAACATCTATACCCATTCTTTCAAGAAAATCGATGAATTCCTGGGTAAGCCCTGTGCTGGGAGCGTCCAAACTAAGATCCAGTCCGATTGTTGTTTCCGGCAGCAATTCTGTGTAAAACAGATAGGTTTGAGCAGTAGTGTTTTTACATTCGATAACTTCCAGCTCAGATTGAGATGAGATAATCTCAATCAGTTTTTCTTCCAAGCCATTTGCAAATTCTTCTCCGATATCTATATCAATAGCAAATCGAAAATTCGTACTCCCCGCTATTCGTATTGCTGTCGGTAACTCAAAATCGCACGAAAAGAAGAACAGTAAAACCAAAGCCAGAGCAATAAAAGCCAATTTTTTTCTCATGTTATGCCTCCAAAATAAAATATAATACATCACGCCGGAAATGTCCACAATGTCAGGTAATTTAACAATTCTGACTTGCCAATTCCCCAGTTTTTCCCGAAATGGGCTAAAAGCGCATCAGATAGAACCATGAATCTATCAAATAAAGGTTTTTTATTATCAAAAGTTACAATTTTGCGGTTTACAATGAGTTCCCAAAAACGGGCAAAGTTCTTTATCCGCTGTATATCGGCTGCGGAAATAGACGAATTTTCTTCTATCTCATAGGGCGGCAGAGGGTTGTAGCGCATGGCGAATTTTTCATTATGGCGGGCTATGGGGGCGCCGGGCAGCAGTTTCAGGATACCCGGCTGAATTTCGGCTGTTTCGGGCAGGGCAAGCCAGAGGAGATCGAACCCCCTGCCGAAGGATTTCAGGTCTTCGCCGGGCAGCCCCGCAATTAAATCGGCATGAATTATGGCATTGGTCTTATCGCGCAGGAGCCGGATATTCTGCAATTCCTTTTCGCCGTTAGATACCTGGGCGCGAGCCCTGCGTATCCGGGCAGCAGCTTCCTTATTAAAAGTTTGTATGCCAATTTCCAGGCGCAATGTCCCCGGCGGAAAACGGGAAAGCGCTTCGATTAACTGCGGCGGGAAAATGGAAGGAACCATCTCAAAGTGGACAACAAAGGTTTTTTCTTCCAATTTTTTTAAAAAGAAATTGATGATGTGCAGTGCGCGATCTATATTCAGATTAAAAGACCTGTCCAAAAATTTGAATGTTTTAACTCCGTTTTGCACAAGTATATCCATCTGTTCAAGAAATTGATCAAGAGGAAATTCGCGCACTCCCTTGTTTACCGCGCTTAAGCAAAATTCGCAGTTAAAGGAACAGCCCCGGCTTGATTCTACATAGATCAGTTTATTCGATGTTTCATTTTTATATAGATGATAAGCGGTTTTTATTTCTTTTAGATTAACCGGCTCTGCATCAATAAATTTTGCAAGCTGAACAATAGGCTGTTGCAAAACAGTTTCGCATAATGTTCTGAATGCAATCTCTCCCTCTCCGCGAATTACATAATCCGCATAATGAAAAATTCTGCTTTCCGGCGGCAAGTGCGAAACTTCAGGTCCTCCAAGCACAACAATGGGTTTTAGCGCATGTGACGATGCTGCCCATAATTTTTCCAGCTCCTGTAAAAGTTCCAGCGTTGCAAGATGATTCCAGATGGAAACGGAAATACCCAGTATACGCGGGTTTGCTTCCTGCAGCGCTTCCAGCTTTTCACCTAACGGCTGGCGGAGAGCAAATTCAATTATTTTGCAGGAGTCTTCAAGGGCGCCAAGATTGGCTTTAAGGAGCCTCAGCGCAAGAGAAGGGTGTATCCATTTTGCGTTGATTGCAGTTAATACTATCAAACAGCAAATAGCCCTGTTGTGCCGGTTCGCCATTCTTCAAGGGCTTCCTTTACCAGGTGTTCAACTTCAAACCAGTTGTCGGCGCGGGGACCGGGCATGTCGCGGTTGGTGGAATTGGTATATACGATTGTGTTACATCCCAGTTTGCGCAGGTTTATTATATTTTCCGGAGCATCGTCGATATAGACATGTGCGCCTACCGCGCCTTTGTCTGCCATGAAGCAAATGTCCCAGTAGGGAATGTCGTAGTTGTCCAGCCAGTCAACGGTTTGCTTGATTGATGTCTTGTGGGAATATTTAAGGAAGAGGCGGTGTGTAATGATGCGGACGCGGATGCCCTGGTTGGAAAGTTTTCGCAGGATAGCGGGGGCATGTTCAATTGGTTCCATGTCGCGGAAAATATTGCGCTGCGTTACGGCAAAACGATGCAGCCTGTCGTAGCCCCCGTAATCTTTCATTCCCCATTCCTTAAAACCGTATGATACTTCCGGAGTTAAAGATTCATGCGGTACGTTCAGCCATTCGGCGGCAATTTTTCTGATTGCTCCGTAAAAATCTCCGACTACGCCGTCAAGATCGACGCCGAAAATAAAACTGCTGTTATCCATAATTTAAATTTCCTTGGATATTAATATTACTATACTTCTGGCTTTTACGGTATACAGAATCTGGGAAAGCAGATGTTCTTCGTTTCCCGGTGTAAGAATATCATTTGGCGCGGATAATCCGGTGTCTACAACCCGCCGCCATTCTTTTTTTGACGGAAGATGCGCAAGTTTAAAACTTTGAGGATCGATATCTGCGTTAAACATAATGTAAAAATCATTGTCGTCTTTATCCGCCAATGTTTCCGCTTTGCTGCCGAGCAGGCGTAAAGCCAGATAATAGCCGATTTTATTCCAGTCCGGGCTGTCGCCGTTTTCATCGAACCAGCTTATGTCCGGGATCGCCCTGTAATCGCCGCCCCTGCCGGTGAAAAATTCCGGGCGCATAAAACCGGGATGACTAAGACGGAATGCAATTATCTCTTTGACAAACCGGTAAAGATCGGAATTTTTTTCCAGCAGTGACCAGTCGTACCATGAAATTTCATTGTCCTGACAGTAGGCGTTGTTATTGCCGTTTTGAGTGCGGGCAAATTCATCTCCGCCGAGTATCATCGGCGTTCCCAGCGAAACCATCAATGTGGCGAAAAAATTCTTTATTTGCTTTTCTCGGATAGTCGTAATTATTGGATCTTTGCTTTTGCCTTCGCTGCCGTAATTGTAACTGTTGTTGTTGTCGCTGCCGTCTTTGTTGTGCTCGCCGTTGTCTTCGTTGTGTTTGTGGTTATAGGAAACAAGGTCTTTCATGGTGAAACCGTCGTGGCTTGTAACAAAGTTGATGGAGTGGAAAGGTTTGCGTCCGTCGCGGAGATAAAGATCCGAGCTGCCTGCTATGCGTGTTGCAAGATAGCGGGTTTCTTTTTCATCGCCTCTCCAGTATTTGCGTATATTGTCACGGTACATATCGTTCCATTCTGCCCAGCGTCCTCCGGGGAACCATCCCACCTGATACGCGCCGCCTGCGTCCCATGCTTCCGCAATTATTTTTGTAGAGTTTAAAATCGGGTCTTCTGCAATTTGTTCCAGAGTGGGAGGATTTTCCATTATGCGTCCGGATTGGTCGCGTCCGAGTATCGATCCTAAATCAAAACGGAATCCATCAACATGCATTTCCGTAACCCAGTATCGCAGACAATCCATGATAAATGTGCGCACCACAGGATGGTTGCAGTTAACTGTGTTTCCGCATCCTGAATAATTCTGATAGTAACGTTTGTTCTCGTTAAGAATATAGTAAATGGAATTGTCCAGCCCGCGGAAAGAAAAAGTAGGTCCCTGCTCGTTGCCTTCTGCAGTGTGATTAAATACGATGTCAAGAATTACTTCGATGCCCGCCTTGTGCAGTTCCCTTACCATCTCTTTAAATTCGTTAACCTGTCCGCCGGGACTTTTATCTGCCGCATATGAACCTTTCGGCGCGAAAAAAGCAACTGTGGAGTAGCCCCAATAGTTGGTTAATTTTTTTCCTGTCTGCGGAGACTTGCGGATTATTTCATTTTCGTTAAATTCCTGCACGGGCAGAAACTCAAGGCTTGTGATTCCCAAATCTTTAAAGTACGGAATTTTTTCGATTACGCCGCGGTATGTTCCCGGATATTTTACTCCGGAATTAGGATGAGCGGTTAGCCCCTTAATATGTGTTTCGTAAATTACGCTGAAACGCAGCGGATAATTGAGGGGCGTATCACCCTGCCAGTCAAAATCATCGTTTATAACGATGCCCCTCGGCTGATGCGCAATATCATCGTCGTAGGAATATGTAAGATCGCGTCCGGGTTTTTCCGGATCATAACCGGCGCATTTTCCATAGTCCCACTCGCTGATATCGGTTAAAGCTTTCGCATAAGGGTCAAGCAAAGTTTTGTGAGGATTAAAGCGCAAGCCCTTTTCCGGAAAATAGGGACCGTCTACCCTGTAAAGATAACAAGTACCAGCCTGAAGTCCCCGTATAAAACAATGCCAGATATTTCCTGTTTTTTGCTCTCTTTTATCAAGAGGGATTTCCACCCTGGGACAATTTTTTTCTGCGGATTCAAAAATAATTAACGTAACAGCCGTGGCATTCCTGGAAAAAATCGAAAAATTAACGCCTTCATTGGTCAGCGACGCCCCAAGGGGCAGGGCTTTCCCTGTTTCCGCCACAAGGTTGCAGAGTATCATTTTTAAATTATACTACAAAAATAAAAAAAAAGAAAGCAAAAAATCGAAGCAGATTGAGAGCGCTTTTTTCTTGACCTTTTTATGTGTACTATACTGGCGTGCAGGTGTTGTTAAGAGGGTGGTTGTCGTTCGTGTTCGCAACATGACCGACTTTGCCGGAAAAATGGGTATTAGCCGCCAGGGACTTTGCAAAACTCCAGCAGAAATCTCCAGCTGTACCCACGCTCATTATTCTGTTAAAATGGAGCCAATGAGGAGAAATATGTCAGGTATAGGTGTTATTGATTATTCTAATTATGTTGAAGCAAAACCCTATGAAAGAATAGACTTATCAATTCATAATGCAATTGTATTTGCTTGCAGGGCACATGATAAAAAATATAGGAAATCTACTGATATTCCTTATATATCGCATTTGATGGAAACAATGCAAATATTACTTGATAATAAATGCAGCAAAGAAATCGTTATTGCTGGTATTCTTCATGATGCATTGGAAGATACCGATACTACACCAGAGGAAATAAAAGAAAATTTTGGAAGCCTTGTTTTATTAATAGTTCAGGAAGAATCAGAAGATAAAAGTTTAACTTGGTTAGAAAGGAAACAAAAAACAATTGAGCATATGAAAACTGCTTCCATAGAAGTAAAATTAGTTTGTTGTGCCGACAAACTTTCAAATATGCGTAGTATTTATACAGACTTAGAATCCATTGGCGAGAAAGTGTGGGAACGCTTTAATTCAACGAAAGAGAATATAAAAATGTATTACGAAGGAATATTTTCGTCATTATCGGATATTTCTGATTTAAAAATGTATAATGAGTTAAAAGAACTAATTCATGATGTTTTTTATCTTGATTGGTCAGGTTTTAGTAAGGAGAAATGTTATGCAAAAAGTTAATAATATTAGCGAAAGTGCGACAGAAGAAATAACAGATAATATTTGGAAGACATCTCGCTGTATGTTCAATGCACACAACAGATTAATTACGATATCAAAGCTACAGAAATTCTGTACTATTGCTATAGCGCTATATATTCTTGCAATCAGTATCATCATTTTAAATAATAAATATTTTTCACAAGATACAATCAATTGGTATAATGTTTATTTAATAATTTTAAGTGTTATTTCTTTAACTTTATCATTAACAATAGGTGAATCTGGAAATAAAATTAAAGCCAAAAAATTCCAATCATGCGGAAGAGAATTACAACATCTTTATAATTCTATATTATTAAAACTTGAACAAAATCCAGAATACAAATTATCTGATGAAGAAAACAGAAGGAAAGAAATACTTGATAAATATAGTAATATAAGACCGTTAGAAATTGATTATCAATACTTTAAGCATGAAAAGTATAAAAAAAATAAAATTAAATATTTCTTTGTATTGCTTTTTCATATTAAATACTTTATTTTCACAAAACTAATATATTTAATTTTATTGATACTTCCAATATTAGGCATGCTATTTATTCAATTCTATAAAAATATTTAAGGAGATCAAAATATGGAACTGGATGTCTGGATTAAATTTGATGGAAAAGAAATGGAAAACTGGAAAGGTGGAGATTGGGCTAAGGATGTTGTTGGAGGAATTATGGCAATGTCTCGTTCCCCCTTTTTTCCATCAGGACATGATGCTTTTAGTAAAGTTGGAAACCTTATATATTCAGGAAAATATAAAACTAGACGCATTGATGCGCTTACAGAATCTGTTTATGTTCCAAAATTGGAAATAAAAACATTAATTGTAGGTTTGAAAAGTAAATATCTTGATCATATCAATCAGGAACTTGATGAGTTATTATTTTTGGTAGAAACTTTAGATGATGATAAAATGTATGAACTAGTGCGTCAGGAATATTGAATAAGATGTTAAAGTGTTGATGTCTGTCCGTATTCAAAGACTTCAATTGGAGAACCAGTGGTTCCCCAATCTGTTGTTTCAATTAGCCATCCAGAGTTGGCATGCTAATAAATATAGCATATTTCACCCTATATAATTCCTCAAGATAAAATAATTTGTCAAACTTCTCATCTAATGTAACACATAAAATTAGAGACAATTTTGCAGTTGGATAAAATTGTCCTGTATCAATTGAACTAATCGTATTTTTGAAACACCAACCATTTCAGCCAAAGCAGATTGAGAGAGGTCTTTTTCCGCTCTTGCCACTTTAAGCCTGTTTTTTAGTATGATTTCGTCATTCATAAAACATTTTCTCTATATAAGTGTAGTGTTTTTTGTTATTTTGTGTTATAATAAAAGTGGATTTTTGGTTTTTCCCAACTTTCTATCTGGGTTGAAGGCAGGGGGGATAGCTTGTTATCATTAAGAACATTCATTTTTTCAGGAGAAATATTAGGCTAAATGAAATTATCATGGGAAGAAATACAGGCAAACGCCGTTAAGTTTTCTAAACGCTGGCAAGACGCCAAAAACGAAGAAGCGCAAGCCCAGAGTTTTGTAACAAGTTTACTCCAGGTTTTCGGCGTAAACGATCCAGAAGCTCTTGGCGATTTTGAATTCAAAGTACCCCTCTCTGATAATAAAACTGGATATATAGATTACTTATGGAAAGGAAAAATCGCCATAGAAATGAAAAGCCGTGGAAAAGATTTATCCGTAGCGTTCCGACAACTTCAAATCTATATGCAACATTTAGAACTGGATGATATACCAGACCTCTGGCTTGTTTGCGATTTTGAAACAATCTATATTTGCCGCCGTTCAAATAACGAAAATATTACTTTTAAAACAAAAGACCTGCGGAAACATATTAGGCGTTTTGCCGACATTGCAGGATATGAAACAGAACGAATAAGAGAAACCCAAAAAGAAGTTAACGTTAAAGCCGCTGAAAAAATGGCAAAACTTCACGATGCCTTAAAAAGTCATGGTTATGAAGGACATGATTTGCAAGTGCATCTTGTACGCTTGCTTTTTTGCTTATTTGCAAATGATACAGGAATATTCCCAAAAGACGCATTATTCCGCTATTTGCAAAATTCAAAATCTGACGGATCTGACTTGTCTGACCGTATTGCAAAACTATATGACATTCTTAACTTAAACGAAGAAGTTAGAAAAAAACGTACTTTAATTTCCGAAGAATTAAAACAATTTCGATATATAAATGGTTTGTTATTTTCACAAGTATTGCCTGTAGTAGAGTTTAACGCAAAAATGAGGCAGATACTTTTTGATTGTTTAACTTTTGAATGGAGTAAAATATCTCCTGCTATTTTCGGTGCAATGTTTCAAGGCGTAATGGACAAAGACCAGAGACGGGAATTAGGAGCGCATTACACCAGCGAAGAAAATATCTTAAAATTGATAAACCCATTATTCATGGATGAATTATGGAAAGAATTTGATGATATAAAAACCAGTCCAAAAGGATTAGATGTTTTCCATGATAAAATTAGCAAATTAAAATTCCTTGACCCAGCCTGCGGTTGCGGTAACTTTTTAATTATTACATATCGGGAATTGCGAAGATTAGAACTTGAAATTCTAAAAATGAAAATTAGTTCGGCGCAAAGGGAACTCGATATTTCTCCGATGTTAAAAGTTAATATTGAACAGTTTTACGGAATAGAGATTTTAGATTTTCCTTGTCAGGTTGCTCAAGTTGGAATGTGGTTAATTGATCATCAGATGAACTTACTTGTTTCTGAACAATTTGGAATGTATTACGCACGATTGCCGTTGACGCAAAGCGCGACTATCGTGCCGGGAAATGCCTTGCGGATTGATTGGGAAAGCGTTGTACCGAAGGCGGAGTTGAGTTATATTTTGGGTAATCCGCCGTTTATAGGTTTTACATATATGAATAATGCACAGAAAGCAGATATGGAATTATTATTTCCTAAAACAAAAAACCTGGATTATGTGAGTGCTTGGTATATGAAAGCAATAGATTATATTCATAATACAAATATCGAATGTGCATTTGTTTCAACAAATTCTATATGTCAAGGTGAAACCCTTCCGGTGTTATGGAAAAAATTGCTTGGAAAAGGTGCCGTAATTAATTATGCATATAGAACATTTATTTGGAGTAACGAAGCAAAAGGAAAAGCCGCCGTTCATTGCATTATTATTGGATTTGCTTTATTTAACCGCAAGGTAAAATGGATTTACGAAGGAGAATTACGCAAGCCTGCAAAAAACATATCACCATATCTAGTTGATGCATCTAATATAATTGTTGAAAGTCATTCAAATGCTATATGCGATGTTCCAGCAATGGTTTATGGCAATAAACCTGCAGATGGCGGCAATTTAATTATTGAATTAGAAGATTATAACGATTTTATTACAAGAGAGCCAAAAGCAATAAAGTATATAAGACGCATTATTGGCGCAACAGAATATATCAATAAAAAAGATAGATACTGTTTGTGGTTAGTGGGTGCAAACCCAGCAGAATTAAGAAATATGCCTTTAGTAATGGATCGCGTAGAAAAATGTCGAAAAATGAGAGCCGACAGCATAGCTTCAGGTATTCGAAAATTTGCCGCTACTCCGACTATATTTGCACAAGTTACACAGCCAGAAGGGGCAGACTATATTGTTGTTCCACGAGTTTCATCTGAACGCCGCCGATATATTCCTATTGGTTTTTTAACTTCTGATATTATTACTAGTGATGCAGTACAGCTTATTCCATACGCCAATTT
>WQXG01000036.1 GCA_009784975.1 Treponema sp. | reverse complement strand
GGTTGTAGTCAAAATTCAGCGATAGTCCCCCTGCATACCCTTGCGGGGAATGTTTATTAATTTCGGGTCCTAATCCGATGGCGAAATTATGTCGCCATATTTCGTCTGTTTGCGGTTCATCTGCTTGGGCATAAGCGCCTATTGCCATGATGATGACGATTGCGAGCAAAAAGGTTTTTTTGCTCAATAATGTGAAATCTCTCATTTTTCCCCCTAACTGGTAAAAAGTGGTTTAGTATAGCTTGGGTAAATTAATCGACCGTTTAATTAGTACAGTTATATAAATATTTTTTATAACTGGAGGAATTATGGAAGACAGAACAGTATACGGATATATCAGGGTCAGCACAGACAAACAATCGGTAGAAAACCAGAGGTTTGAAATTGAAAGGTTTTGTTTAGCAAAAAATATAGTCGTCGACTGCTGGATCGAAGAAACCAATAGCGGAACAAAACTGCCTGAAAAACGCCTGTTAGGAACGCTTCTGGCTGTAGCAAAAACAGGCGATCTAATCATATGCTCCGAACTGTCAAGGCTCGGCAGAAATATGCTAATGATAATGTCGATATTGAACAATTTAATATTAAATGGTGTTAAAATACTGACAATAAAAGATAATTATCATTTAGATGACGGAATTAGCGCGAAAGTACTGGCATTTGCCCTCGGATTATCAGCAGAAATAGAAAGGGAACTTATCTCCAGAAGGACAAAAGAAGCCATTACCCGCAAAAAAGCTGAAGGCGTAAGGCTTGGCAGACCCCCCGGAAGCAAGTCAAAAAGGCTGAAATTGTCAGGGTATGAAGCGGAAATTCAGGAACTTTTAGCCCAAAAAGTCTTTAAAAGCGAGATAGCCCGCAGGCTCGGAGTAAACAGAAAAACAGTTAATTCCTTTATAAAAACTAATTTAAACAGTCAAAAATCGAAAAGCCACTTGCGTATTTAACATATTATTTGCTAAACTTAAAATATGTTAATATGGGTAAATTAAACGGTCGATTAATTTGCCCACTTTTTGAATTGCTGGTAGTCTGTAACGAAAGAGCAAAGAACAGTGAACAATTAACAGTGAACAATTAATAAAGAACAAAGAACAAAGAGCAAATTCTGTTTCTGTTCGAAATCTCATCTTGAACCAACAAGCTAAGCCATAAAACCACGCTCTCTTTTTTTTGTTCTCTGCTCATTGTTCATTGCTCATTGCTCTCTGCTCTCTGCTCATTGCTCATTGCTCATTGCTCTTTTCTCTTTTCTTTGTAATGTAGTATAATGTGATAAATAGTTATAGACTTGTATTTTAGGAGGAAAAGATGTCAGTTCAGGATTATTTGGATGAAGATGCGGAAGTTTTGTATAACAAGGGAAATAAGGCGGGAATGCTTAATAATTTTGCAGAGGCTTTTGACTGTTACCAGAAAGCAGCAGAGCAGGGGTATGCTCCGGCTCAGTGCAATTTGGGGTTTTGTTACGAGAAATGTCACGGGGTACCGCAGAATTTAACAAAAGCTGTTGAATATTACCGTAAAGCGGCGGATCAGGGATATGCTCCCGCCCAGAGTAATTTGGGATGGTGCTATGAATGCGGTCTTGGGATAGCCGAGAATTTAGACAAAGCTGTTATGTACTACCGTAAAGCGGCAGCGCAGGGATATGCTCCGGCTCAGGGAAATTTGGGTTTTTGCTATGAAAACGGCAACGGCGTAACAAAAGATATAACCGAAGCTTTTGACTGGTACAATAAAGCCGCCGTTCAGGGAAATGTTTTTGCCCAGTATCATATGGGAGAATGTTATGAAAACGGCAAAGGAACAGATGCGGATATAGCCAAAGCAATAGAATGGTACCGGAAATCTGCGGAGCACGGATATGCTCCCGCTCAATACTCTCTTGGCGCCTGTTACGAAAACGGCAAAGGGGTAACGCAGGATTTTTACAAAGCCCATGAGTGGTATAATTACGCCGCTGTTCAGGGACACCATGCCGCAAAACACAGCATGGAAAATCTTAAAAGACGGGGCGTTCAGTGAACACTGCAGTTGCTTTATGCGCGGTTGGCGCAGAAAAAGTTGTATCAAATGAATTGCGAAAACTGGGATTCAAGGTAGAGGAATCTCTTTACGGAAGAGTGCGCTTTAAGGCAGATACAGCAAATCTTTATCAGGCGCTGATTGGTCTTCGCGCTGCCGACCGGGTACTGCTGGAAATAACCCAGTTTAAAGCAACAGACTTTGACGTTTTGTTTGAAGGGACAGCCGGTGCAGAATGGGAACGGATTGTGCCGAAAGGCATGGGGTTAAAAGTAGCCAAAGTGCGTTCTAACCGTTCGCAGTTAAAAGCAGAAACCAGTATTCAGGCAATTGTTCACAAGGCAGCAGCGCAGCGTCTTTGCGGTAAGTATAAAATGAACCGTCTTCCGGAACCCGTTATGCTCTCCCGTGCAGAAAATGCCGCCCCGCCAAAAATTGCAGAAGTGCGGGTATACATAGAAAAAGACATGGTTTCCCTGCTTGTAGATTTAAGCGGAGAGCCGCTTTTTAAAAGAGGTTACCGCAGCGAGGGCGGTGTTGCTCCGCTAAGGGAAACAACGGCTGCTTCGATTTTGCTGTTGTCCGGCTGGAAACGCAAGTTCCCGCTCTACGACCCATTCTGCGGTTCGGGCACTTTGCTCATCGAAGCCGCCATGTATGCATGGGACATAGCGCCCGGTCTTGGCAGAAACTTTGCCCTGGAAAACATGCTCATCGCCGACAGCAAAATCGAACAAACTGTACGTGAAGAATTCCGTAAAAAAATCGACTTTAGCCGCCTTGTCAGAATCGCCGGCAGTGATGAAGATCAGCGGTCAGTATCAATTGCCGCATCCAACATTGCCCGCCTGCGTGATATTGCAGAAGGACGCGCTCCTGTGCGCGGAATCCGCAGCGCAGATGATAACATGGGTATCAATTTAAAGGTTCTTCCAATGACGCAAGCCTGCTCCCCTTACGATTCCCCGGGGCTGATAATCACCAATCCGCCGTACGGCAAACGGCTTGGAGACCAGGCAATAGCGGAACAAATCTACAGGGATATGGCTGTACTGGAGCAGCGGTTTACAAGCTGGAATCTTGCAGTTATTACCGACCATAGCGGGTTTGAAAGTTTTTATGGCAAAAAAGCGGATTCCTGCCGTGAAATAAGTAACGGTGCAATTCCTTCCTTTTTTTTCCAATATGGGTTATTATATTAATAGGAGAGAGGAAAATGGCAGTTTCGGTAGAACATGATCAAAGGCGAAAAAAAATTCTGGAAAAAGCGCTGGTTGTTTTTATGGACGACGGGTTTATAGATGCCACTTTTCAGAAGATAGCGGACAGATGCGGAATTACAAGAACAATATTATACCTCTATTTTAAAAATAAAAAAGAGATATTCAAATACAGCATAAAACAGCTGTTGTTAAGCTCAGAAGAAAAAATTATTCTGATTATTGCAGATGCCTCTTTAAACAGCATAGAAAAAATAATCAAAGTATTTATCACTATTTTCAGGCAGTTGGAACAAAACCGCCAGCTTATTTCTGTTGTGCTGGATTATCTTTTGCATATTTCCAAGGGCGATGTTGATCCGGAAACGCGGGTACGGCGAAGGACCGTAAAGCTGCGCCACTTTTTTTCTTCCATTTTAATTCAAGGTATGAAATCCGGAGAGATAAAAAGAGCCAATGTAAAAACATCAACAGACTATCTGTACAGTTTTGTTGAATCTGCGATTTTTCAGCTGGTTGTTTTAAAACGAAAAAACCTCAGCGAGCTGAAAGATACTGTTGCATTTGCTGTAAAACAATTTGCGGTAAACTAGCTTATTTGGCGTTTTTTAAATATCGATGCAATTTTTCCAAAATTAGCTCCAGATCCAGCGGCTTTCCAAGATGATCATCCATCCCGGAATTAATGCAATGCATAATATCTTCTTTAAATACATTCGCAGTCATGGCAATAATCGGGGTTCTGCCGGTTTTATTCAATTTTTTCTCATATAAACGAATCTGCTGCGTTGCTTCATAACCATCCATTCCGGGCATATGAACATCCATAAAAATTATTTCGTATCTTTCAGGTTCTTCAATAAACATTTCTACAGCCTGTATTCCATTTTCGGCGCAGTCAATTTCCAAATTTGTATCTTCAAGCAGCATTAGAACAATTTCTCTGTTTATTTCCATATCTTCTACAAGTAAAATTCTATGCCCTGTAAAATCATTGCTTCTTTTTACAGGCGCATTTTTTTCCGCAGATTGATCTTCTGTATCTTCTTCGTCATGGTAAAACTCCGCCTGAATCGTAAAAGCAAAAGTTGATCCCTTGCCGGATTCTGATTCTACCCATATTGTTCCGCCCATCATTTCTACAAAACTTTTTGATATGGAAAGCCCTAAGCCGGTTCCGCCGTATGTGCGCGCCGTGCTTGTTTCTGCCTGCTGAAAAGACTGGAACAAATGCGCTTGATGTTCTTTGCTGATTCCTATTCCGGTATCAGTTACAGAAATTTGCAGCGAACAAATTCCATTTTCTTCCCCTAAAAATTCTGCATTTAGATTGATTACGCCGTTTTCCGGAGTGAATTTTACCGCATTGCTTAAAAGATTGGTGATAATCTGGGAAAGCCTCTGGTCATCGCTGACTAATTGTTTGGGAATATTCTTGTCTATTCGTACATTTAAAGTTTGATGTTTTTCTTCTACGCGGAAATTAATAACATTTACAACACGAGACAGCATTTTTTCAAAATTAAATTTTACCGGCGCCAGTTCAAATTTGTTGGCTTCAATTTTTGACATATCCAGAATATCATTTATTACACCTAACAAATGCGTTGATGCATCGCTTATCTTGTCCAAAGCATAATTTTTTCTTTCTATGCTTTCGGTATTTTTGGCAATTGATGTCATATTAATAATTGCGTTCATGGGAGTGCGCATTTCGTGGCTCATGTTCGACAAAAACTCGCTCTTTGCCTTGCTTGCCGCCATAATCTCTGTAACCGCATCTTTTAATTTGGTATTGTAAATATCCATGGTAATGGCGCTTGCAATGGTACTCGCTGTCATTGCGACAAAATTCTTTTCGTTATTCGTCCACTGGCGCGGACTAAAACATTGTTCTACAGCCAGCATTCCCCAAATATTGCCCTCTACATAAAGCGGAGCGCAGATAAATGCATTAATATCGTCATTTAAAAGTTCCTGAAAATCTTCGATAGCGGCGGATACTGTATCCGTACATGAAAGTATCGGTACTGTTGCGATCTCATAAAGCCTTTCGGGAAAACTGGATTTTAGCGTATTGTTAATATTTATTTTTCCCCTGCGGGAAAATGTGCTGTCTGCAGGCCAATGATATGCAAGAAATGCATCCCCGCTCTGGTAATTCATGTTATAAACAACGACTCTGGATACTTTATAATAATGCCCCAATTTTGCAATAGCATTGTTAATAAGTTTTTGCGTTTCTCCGGACGAAACAAAACTTCTGGAAATTTCCGATATTAACTCCTGTTGTTCAAGGCGATCTTTAAGAAGCTCGCTTTGTTTTTCAAGTTCATCAAGAGCATTTGATATTTTTTGCTCCATATCAGCGCGTAAAACCGTGTTTGCGCATAAAAATGCCGCAGAACGCATTATTTCTGTTAAGTCGTCTTCAAAGTAACGGTCTTTCCGGCGATCTTCAAAAAGCACGAATCCCCAAAATGCATTGTTAATAAAAACCGGAGAAACAAAAACCGAAACAACGCCGAAACTTTTTAACATGGCTGCTTCGCGCTCCGGAAGCAGTTTTGCAGGACTGTTTATCGTCATGCGGTTTGATAAAATACCTTCCCAGCTTGGCGCAAATTGAGAGTAAGAAACATCTTTTAAAACTGCGGTAGGAGTTGTTGTACCGCCTGATTCTTTGTCCCAGCGGTAAATCTGCGAAGCGTGCAAGCCGTCTGCCCTGGTAAAATTGCGCCATACAGATACCCTGTCCAAATTCATCATATCTGCAATGAGCCTGATACCTTCCGTCATCATTGCTTCGAATGATTCCTGGCTTTGCGAAAGAAAAGTAACAGCCATTTTGTTAAGCATATTTGCCATTTTTTCACGGCGTTTAAGCGCAAATAACATTTCCGCCCTGATTATTGCATTGGCGCACAGGCGCGCTACAGAAAAAAGCAAATCAATACAGCCTTCGTCAAAATAATTGTTATTCGTATGATCCTGAAGAGAAACCCCGCCCCAAAATTCACCATGAGAAAAAATCGGTATAATTAATAAGGATTTGATGCTGTGATCGAGCAGAAAGGCAAGCTCGTCTTTGGACATATTGGCTTCCCGGATTTTTATATAATCGCCTTTTGATAAAACAGAAAACCATTGCTCCAATACGGGAATTTTCGGCATAATTTGCTGTTCTTCGCCAATCGGGATAAGCCCTTTTGCCGCTTTATCCCACCGGTAAATCTGCTTAAAGCGTATTTCTTCGTCAACAATACATCTGCGGTAAAAAACAACACGATCCAGCTTTACAGCGTCCGCGATGGGTTTTATCCCCTTGCTTATAACATCATCAAACTCCTTATCACTGTGGGAAGTAAAAATATCTACAGCAGAATTTAAAGCATTAACGATTGCAGAGCGATGATCCAGTAAATCTAAATCGTATGTTTTCGTCTTTTCCATGTTTAATAGATTATATCATAAAAGCCGTAATTTGGGTAATTTATAGCTTGAATTTTTTTTATTTTATTAAGATACTTTGGTTATGGATGCGATTTATATATCCAGTCAGCTTATACTTGGAGCTGTAGCTGCTTTTTTGGCTATTTTTCTCTGGCCGAAAATAAGAGATGCGGCATGGATGCTGATAATCTTTGGAACTATTGTTGCATATATCGAAACCGTTTATTCTTTGTTAAAAATATTCGGCATAAGCAGCGATGATTTTTTTATGATAGGCTCTGTTTCCTTAATATCGCTCATACTTCCAACCATACGGACAATCTTTTTTATAGCCGCGTTTACAATAATGATATACAGACAATCCCGCAATAAATAAAGAGTAAAGGAGAAAAAATGAAAGCTGTTATTCTTGGGATAATAATTCTTGCTGCGGCAGTTTTTGCAATATTACCGCCGGAAGCGCTCGGCTTTGGGCTGGGATGGGGAGAAGATGTAATAGCATTTCTCCGCGGCGGTCTTCCGGTTATTGCAATCCTGATAGGTTTAGTCGCAGTTTTCATCGGCATTGCAGAAATGAAAGATCGCGCCGATGCAAAAAAAGAAGAAAAAGAAGTTTAAGCGAGAAACAACGTTCCTTTTTGAGTACCCGCTGCAAGAGCTTCAAGACATCGCGGTTTTCCGCCGTCTGCAAGAATCGTAGAAATACCGTAGGAAAAAACCATCTCTGCAGCATCCAGTTTAGTGGAGATGCCGCCTGTTCCAAAATTATTTGTCATTCCAATGGTGATGTTTTTTCGTATTTCTTCAATGTCGCGTACTTCATCAATCAGCGCTGCCTGCGGATGTTCCTTGGGGTTTTTATCGAACAGCCCGTCTATATCACTAAAAAGTATTAAAAGGTCAGCGCTCCAAAGAATTGCCGAACGCGCTGCAAGCGTATCGTTATCTCCAATTTTTATTTCTTCGACAGAAACAGTGTCGTTTTCGTTAATTATCGGAACGATACCTTCATCTACCAGCGTAAAAAGCGTATTTCGCATATTCAAAGTTCTGTTAGGATCATTAAAATCTTCGCGTGTCAAAAGAATTTGCGCAATGTGAAACCCATGCTGATTAAAAGCGCGCCTCCATGCATCCATCAATTCAACCTGCCCAACCGCGCACAAAGCCTGCCTGTAGTGTATATCCCGTTTCCTCGCCCACTTGTCCATTGTAGAAAGTCCCGCAACCTGTGCGCCGGAAGAAACGATTACTATCTGTTTACCTGTTCTCATCAGCGTTACCGCTTGCTCTGCAAGTTCAGAAAGAAACGTTGAATTTATTTTCCCGTCTGCACCTGCCAAAGTGTTGGAACCTATCTTAATTATTATTTTTCTTGAATCTGCAATTAATCTTGTTATCATAATCTGGTTTGTCCTGAACCTGTCACCAGGTACTTGATGGTTGTTAGCGCTTCAAGCCCCATCGGTCCTCTTGCATGAAATTTTTGCGTGCTGATACCCAGCTCCGCGCCGAAACCAAACTGGCCGCCATCAGTGAAACGCGTCGAAGCGTTAACATATACGCAGGCAGCATCAACCCGTAACCGGAACTCCTGCGCCGATTTTAAATCATTGGTAAGAATTGCTTCCGAATGTTTTGTCCCGTATCTATTTATATGATCAATCGCCTCATCGCAGGAAGCAACTGTCTTAACCGCAAGAATATAATCAAGAAACTCGGTTTCCCAATCTTCTTCTTCTGCGTCTTTTAAAACGAGTTTGTCTGTGAAGCTTGCATTCTGCAGCACTGCACTTCGTGTAACAGCATCACAGCGCAATTCAGCTTTGCCTGCAAGTTTTTCTGCCAGTTTAGGCATCAGTGCAGCAACTGCGTCTTTATGCACAAGCAATGTTTCCACCGCATTGCAAACGCCGGGTTTCTGCAGTTTTGCATTTAAAATAATTTCAATCGCCTGCTCAATATCCGCAGAAGGTTCAACGTAAATATGGCAGTTTCCTTCACCCGTTTCAATTACGGGGACGCTGGCATTCTCCACAACGCGGCGTATCAATTCATGTCCTCCGCGCGGCAGAACTGCGTCTATGTAATCACGCGCTTTAAGGATCACATCAATTTCATCTCTGCTGCCGGATTCCGCCAGAGCAACGGCATCCGCTATTCCGCCGCCATTGGTTAGCCCGGTCTTGATAGCGCGGACAAGCGCCCTGTTGGACTCAAGCGCTGATGAAGACCCCCGTAAAAGTATCGGGCATCCCGCCTTGTATGCAAGGGCTGCGCAATCCGCCGTAACATTGGGACGCGACTCGTAAATTATTGCCGCAGTCCCGATAGGCACTGTCACCTTTTCTATCTGCAGCCCGTTGGGCAATGTCCATCCGGCTTGCACCTTGCCGACAGGATCTTCCTGCCTTATTACAACCTCAATCCCCTCGATTATGCCGTCTATCCGTTTATCGTTAAGCAGCAAACGGTCAACAAGGCTTTCTTTTGTCCCGTTTTTTCGCGCCTGTTCCACATCCCGGGCATTTGCCTCCAGGATAGCGGCTCTGTCCCTGTCAATTTGCGCAGCGGCAGCAGCAAGAGCTTTATCCTTGCAGGCGCGGTTCTGCGTCGCAAGTTCCGCCTGAGCCTGTTTCAGCGAGATAAAAATTGTTTCCAGTGGGGTTGCCATGATAGTTTACTTTAGTGGATTTTGGGTGATTGGGCAAGGTGAGCTCTCCAGAAATGTATGCCTAAAGATTATACTTGGGGTCCCGTCGGCGGCAGCTGCTACCGTTTCTTTTTCCTCGTCCTGGTTGTTCTTTCTGTTATTCCGCTTGCATTCGCCGCAATCCGGCCGACAATAGGCAGTCCTACTATTTTGTATGAATAAGCTTTTATACACAGAAATATATCAAGAACAAGAAGAGAAAGAGAGAAGATTAATAATATTGCCATCAATAAACCCACGATGCCTCCGCCAAACCCATAGTAGAAGAACCCAAAGGAATAAAAAGGAGACATTGACCATATGATAATCATTAATACAATGCCGACTACGGCTGCAATAATCATAATGATTAGAGCCGTCATGGCATGAAATTTTACAAACTTGCTTTTTTTCTCTACTATAAAAATTACAAGCGGTAGAATCCATGCTGCGTAGCCAACATACGGAATAAGCGATATAAAGAACGGAGCGATATAGATCATCATTGCAAGAATATTCGCGTTCATGCCGAGAGACGATTTATGCGGTTTAAATACAGTGTTTTTCATATCAAAATTATACCATATCTTGCCGGTTTATGTAAACCCGCGCGAACCTAGAAAACCGGCTCCCAAAACACCGGAGCATCTTCGTAAAGACCGGTTATGCGGTTGTAGACGCGGTTTAAAATTGCGCTCCTGCTGCTGTATTCCTGGTTGTACAGATCATCTGTCATTATGCTCGTTCTTGAGTGTTTGCCGCTGACGTTGAATGGGGTGCCGTCGGGGTTTGTAAGATTATAAACTTTAAAGCCAACGTGCTCCCCGTTGCCCAGGAAACTGCTGTGACTGACCTGCCACAAAGATGAGGCAAAAGAACCGCTAATTGTGCCATTGATGATTGCAACCTGACAGTAGCTGCCGGTGCTTGCGGGCAAAGTGCGTGCGAAAAAAGTGCCGCTGCGGTTGGAGTGCAGGGAGGAATTCAGCGCGACGTAGCCTTTGCCGACTGTATCTGCTTTGTCGTTGAGGCGGGCGACAAACATGTAGCCGGCTTTGCAGTCGATGCCGGTAATTTCGCATTCTTCGAATAAAGCAACATCGGATGAGCCCCAGATAAAATCAGTGTCACCTTCGATATAACATTGATAAAACCACACTCTGCCGCTTGTGAGAATTGTGTCCTGATGCCCGAAGAAGCCGCAGTTGTAGGCAATGCGGAACTTGCCGGCTGCGTTTCCAAAGTGAAGCGCTTCTGCCTGATCGCCGGTGTGTCCGTCAAGATTTTTTATGGTGATGTTTTTAAGAACGATGTTATTGGGTCCGCTGAAATAAACCGCGTTTCGCCGGTGATTGTTGCCTGTTCCGCCGTTTATGTTGATGTGATTAAATGCCTGCAAAATTACATCGGCGCCGTATTTTTTTGTGCCGGTGCCGTTTATCGTGATGTTGTTTCCGGCAGGACCAACGTAATTGATCAATTCATTGTAAACGCCGGGTGCAACGTTAATCGTATAATTTCCTTCCGGCGCTGTGCTGATAAAATTCAGCGCGCCCCAGATTGTGCGGAAATCGGCGCTGTTGGCGGAATTCTGCGAAGCGTCAACTGTAATTGGTTTTGACGAAGACGGATGGGGAGCGGAGCGTGTGGTAAATGACCACTCTATGCCGTCAAAAGGACTATCATCAAAATAAGTGCCGATAATTGCCTCTGCCGGGATGACTACACGGTATGTTTTATCATATTCGAGTGAACCATGACGCGGGGTAATATACAGCGCTGTGCTTTTAACCGGATCCAGCGTTAATGATCTGATCCAATAGGGACCTTTATCTTTTTCTGTTACCCATGTGCGCGTAAAGGCAGCATTTAATTCCCTGCTGCCGAATGATTGAGTTTCACCTTTATCTTCGTCTGTGCTTACTGTATAACCTGTTCTCTTGTTCCAGATCCTGATCGTATCAACGGGTTCGGCAACACCTTCTTCATAAATATAAATAAATTGATTGTTTACCAAAGTGGGCACATTGTCAAAAACGATCATCAATTCGCCGTCCGGAAAAGCATTGTTTATTCCGGGTATCGGGTATAAATTGACGGGATCCTCTCCGCTGCTGCCGGTGTTATCCGGGCAGCTGGTCAGTAAAGCGGCAATACATGATATTGCAAACAAAGGTAATAAAAAATTCATTTTCACTTAATTCTCCTGTTAGTTAAAATCAGCAAACCTGATTATGCGCATAACTATCTGAGCGGAATGTTTTGATGCAATGGGTAAAAATTCGTTAAAACTCATTGCTGATTCTGTGCCGGCAACATCAGAGAGAGCGCGTATTACAAGGACGGGAATGGAAAACAGATGACAGCAGTGGGCGATAGCGGCACCTTCCATTTCTACAGCCGCTAAATCCCTGAAAAGCTGACGCACAGCATCGATACGTTCCGGCTGATGCATAAAAACATCTCCGGAACCGATTAAACCGCGGCGATGATTAAAATCATCAGGCAGGATTTTTTCTTTTACCAGTTCATCTACGGCATCTTCCGCATTTTTTACAAGTTTTTCATTTACCGGGAATATTTGCGGCAGACCGGGAAGCTGGCCGGGCGCATAGTTGAACGCCGTAACATCAACATCATGGTAAACAAGCCCGGAGGAGATGATGGCATCTCCAACTTTCAAGTTGATGTTAATGCCGCCTGCCGAACCGGTATTGATAACGCAGGTTGGGTTATATTTTTGAATCAATAATGCGCAGCCGACAGCGGCGTTTACCTTGCCGATTCCGCAGCGTAAAACAACAACATCTTTTCCTTCGATTTTTCCCGTATGAAATTCGAAGCCGCCGGTTTTTTCTGCAGAAAAATTTCCCATTGTTTCACAAAGAAGACTTATCTCTTTTTCCATCGCACCGATAATACCAATCATTTATTACTCCTTATGTTGTAGAATAATATTCACTGATGGGTCTGCGCCATTCATGATCTTTTTCTTTAATTTCCCATTCCAGAATTTTTTTAACGGTAAAGTCTCTCATATCCGGCGGATTATTGTAATGGATAATTCCAAAGCGGCCGCCGCCTATGTAGCAAACACTGTCATTGGTATCAAGACGTTCCATCTCGACAATCCGCGCAAGTACGCAGTCAAAATGTACGGGTCTGCCTGATTCCCTGTCAGAAATTGCGGTAGTTATATCATTTATCTGTTTTCCGCACCACGGACAATTAGGCGTAGTAATGGGATTTGCAGGCAATACAGGCGCAGTCCAGCGCGGACGTTCGTGCGCAGGAGGTGTGTTTTTCTCGTGCTTTTGATCCGAAAAAATTTGATTGTTTGTTTTATTTAAATTTTGATTTTCGCTTTTTTTTGCAGGATCTTCTTTCCTGCCCGAAAAACGATGACGATTTTTGCGATTATTTCCGCCTCTTCCGCTCATAACGACCGCCTTCCCTGTTAAATTCCATCAATTCATTGCTCATAACAAGGGCTAGTCTTTGAATGGCAGCACAAAGATAATTCTCGTCGTTGATGCGCTGCCGCAGCAATTCCAGTTTATCTGCCATGGGATTCAAAGTTTGAGCTAACCCTGCTTGTTCCATAATCATACACGCTCCGTGAAGGCAGATGCAAGATGGTTAATTGAATTATTGTTAATAAAAACAACATCAAACCGAATTGCCATATTACTATATTTTCGATTTTCTGACAGGAAAAACTTAGCTGTTTTGATAATTTTTTGCTGTTTTTTGATATTTATGCCGTATCCAAGATCTTCCATGCCGAAAGCAGACCATGTTTTAACCTCTACAAAGACGATTGTTTCGCCTTCAAGGGCGATAATGTCAATTTCGCCGGTTTTTGAACGGTAATTTTTAACGATTATTTCCATGCCGGCTTCTTCAAGGGCTGCCGCTGCCTGCTCCTCACCTTTTTTGCCGGAGAGCAAACTTTGGCTGTTATTCATTTGATTCTTCAAATTCCCCGGGGTCGATTGCTTGTTTAATAAACAGGGTTTTTTCGGACAAAAGATCGATGGTTGGAACATCTCCGGGGCTGATAACTTTGCCTCTCTTGTCCATCAGTATTTGGATAACAGGACGCACTGGAGCATCGGTATGCACATTGACTACCCTGGCTATTGATTCATCGTTTAGCCGGACAATTGAACCAATGGGATAAATGCCCATTACTTTTGTGAAAGCCATAATTACCGCAGGGTCAAAGCGGCGGGCGTTATCTGCAAGAAGGTTTTTTACAGCCTGGTAACCGCTCAATGAATTTCTGTAGGATTTTTTACTGACCATTGCTTCAAAAGCATCGGCTGCTGATACGATGCGTGCGCCGATATCAATAGCAGCCCCTGTAAGTTTATCCGGGTACCCCTGACCGTCCCATCTTTCATGGTGCTGCATGGCGATAAGATTTACCTCATGCGAGCCGAACAGTTCTTTTTGAACGATTTTAGATGAATGCAAAGGATGGCTTTTTATCTGCTCAAGTTCCGCTTCGGAAAGCCCGCCCTTTTTTTCGGTTATGCCCTTTGACAGCCTGAGCATTCCGACATCGTGGAGCAATGCTCCTGAAACAATATTGTTAATTTTATGATTGGGCAGTTTTAATTCATAGGCAGTTAACGCAGAAAGTATGGCAGTGTTAACGGAACTTTTTGCCAATTCGTTGCCGGAAACTTCTCCGCCAAGAATAAATCCTACAAAACTATCCGGATAATCGCGTAAATCCTGAAGCAGCAAAACGCTGATGTTATCTATCGCGCGCATTTCTACATCAAGCCTTGTTTTTAAGCCGGAAAATACTGAATTTAATTTCTCTATAAGATTTTTATATGCGCGGTAAGAACCTGAATTCTGCCGCACATCGCTTATGGAAAACTTAATTGTTTCTTTTTTTACAGGTTTTTTGGGAACACTGGGGATCCCCATGGCAGTTTTCTCGGCAGATTCTTCTTTCTTGTTATTTAGCAATGTATCATCAATCTGTTCTTCTTCCAGAAGATTACCTTCGGTTTTTACAACATCAATGCCCCAGGAAACAAGAAGATCAATATCTTTTTGACGCAGAGGAAAATTTGCGGGTACAAGCATATTTTTACCTTCTGTAAAAACAGGCTCGGAAAACATCTGACCCGGCCTAAGATCATTCGTATTAATTACATTCATCTTTGGTTCCTCTTATGAATATCGACTAATATATGAAAATAGTTAGCTTAAAAGGCAAGGGGAGAATGATTGTAAATGTACACGCATTGCGGGAATATCTAACTATTCTGTTCGGTTGCAGGAACGGCAGCTTTGGCTTTCTTTTTAACGATAAGTTCCTTGATTTTAGCTCCCTTACCGATTTTCTGCCGTATGTAGTAAAGCTTCGCACGCCTGACCTTGCCGGGACGCACTACTTCAACCTTGACAATACGCGGTGAATGAACAGGGAAAACCCTCTCCACGCCTACACCATAGGAAATCTTTCGCACGGTAAAGGTTTTTCCAACCTTGGAATTTTTCATGGCGATGACAAGACCTTCGTAGATTTGCACACGTTCGGTTTTGCCTTCTACGATCTTAAAGTGAACCTTAACTGTATCTCCAACTTTATATTGGTCAAGTTCTGTTTTCATTTGAGCCGCTTCAATAGCCTGAATTTCGTTCATTTTTTTCTCCTATAATACGGTCAATAATACCGTTAATTTCCTTGTTAAAAATCTCCTGTTCTTTGCCCCGCTGTATCAAATCCGGTCTTTGGCGCAGGGTTTTTTCTACCCTTTTTTCCAGCCGCCAAAGGCGTATCTGTTCATGGTGTCCCGACAGCAGAACTTCAGGGACTCTCATTGTATCAAAAACCTCAGGTCGTGTAAACTGGGGGTACTCCAAAAGCCCCCCCGAAAAACTTTCTTCGTCAAGTGATTCTGCGCAAATTACACTGTCCACCAGCCGGTAGGTAGCATCGATAACCGCCAGCGCAGCCACCTCCCCCGAAGAAAGAACATAATCCCCCACAGAAACCTCATCGTCCACATAACGGTCAATAACCCGCTGATCGATCCCCTCATACCGCCCGCAAACCAAAATCAACTCCTCTTCCCTAGCCAGTTCCCGAGCCAACTCCTGATTAAAAACCCTCCCCGAAGGCGAGAGATATATAACCCTTGGAGAATATGAGGAAGGACTCTCGCAGAGGCGCGGAGGCGCAGAGGACGCAGAGGAAGAAGAGGAGGAGGGGAGGGAAGAAGAGAGTTTTTTCTTGTCTTCCTCTTCAATTCTTCTCTGCGTCCTCTGCGCCTCCGCGTCTCTGCGAGAAATTTTCCCAATCCCATCGCTCAATGCAAATTCAATAGCTAAAGCCAACGGTTCCGGCAGCATAAGCATCCCCGGGCCGCCGCCGTAGGGCGCATCATCGCAGGTTTTATGCTTATCTGCAGCAAAATCACGTATATTTATCGGCTGATAGCTGATAATTCCCCGCTTTATAGCCCGTGCCATGATGGAATTGGCAAAAAAAGCGTCAGTGATTTCCGGAAATAGTGTAAGTACAGTATACTTCATAGCTATAGCAGCCTCTTTTCATAGCGGTACGCTATATATAGCGTAGGTTACCAACAGACGACACTACCAAAAAGCGGTATCAATTACCAAAATGAGTTTTTCCAGGCTTATCTCTTTAAAAAACTCTTTTCTAAAGGGGACAAGGTGTTTTTCTCCGTTGGTAAGTTTTATCTCGGCAAGTTCACCGCCGCCGCCTTCGATAATGTCTGTTAAAATGCCGATGGTTTCGTTTTCCCCGGATATTACCGGCAGCCCTTTAAGATCCTCTATGTAGAATTCGCCTTCGCCCAACGGAGCCGCCTCTTCACGGCTGACGATCAATTGCGCTCCGGTTAAGGTTTTTGCCGCTTCGGGACTATCGATACCTGCAAAACGCATCAATACAGCGGGGAGCGCCGGGGTACTTTCCTCGATTTGAAGCACCCGCTCTTTGCCATCCTTGCTTACAATTACCGATTTTAGTTTTAAAAGATGGCTGGTTTCTCCGGAGCAGGAGTGGATTTTTATAAAACCCTTAACCCCAAAAGGAGCGCCTGCCAATCCTATAACGAACCTATCAGTCACTCGGGGTACCCTCTGGGTGTGTACTCAGTCCAATATTTCCAGAACTGTATGTTTCCCGGTCCGGGCGCTTGCAGCCTGAAGAACTGTCCTGATAGCCTTGGCAATCCTGCCGTGTTTGCCGATTACCTTGCCGATGTCGCCTTCCGCCACCCTCAATTCCAATACCGTAGATTTTTCTCCTTCAACTGTGTTTACTTTTACCTGGGAAGGATCGTCTACAAGAGACTTTGCCAGATATTCAATTAAATCTTTTTCCACAGCGGAACCTATTTAATTGTAACGTTCTTTTTGTTAAAGATTCTGCGAACGGTGTCGGTTACTGTTGCGCCTTTTGCCAGCCATGTTTTAGCCTTGTCGGCATCAAAAACAATTTGCTTGTCTTCCGCTTCGATGGGGTGATAATAGCCAAGTTCATCGATAGTTTTTCCGTCTCTTGGCGCCATTTTTTCCATGACTACAATGCGGTAATAAGGCCGCTTTTTGGTTCCAAATCTCTTGAGCCTGATTGTTGCGCTCATAAAAAATCCTCCTGTCCTGTTTTCCGTAATTTTGCAACAAACACGGAAGCCTGATGAATTGAATTTTTTAACGGCTCAGGCAAACCGTCGGTATATGTCAAGATTAGTAATTTTTTAAGGTTTTGGCAAGGGGGAGAGCACAAAGATCGCAAAGAAAACGCACAAAAAAGAGAAAATGTGATATATTTAACCGAGGATTCATCTATGAAAAAATTAATATTTACGATTTCAGCAGCAGCCATTCTAGTCACAATTACGGCAGCCTGCTTTAGCCCATGGGGCGGAGATACGGGGACTTTTAGTATTAGCATTGGTTCTGGCAGCAGGTCAGTCATTATTAAAGATGAAATAGTATTGGATATCGACAATCTTTGGCACACTATATATTTAACTGGTGGTCCTGGACCGGATCAAAACAAGACAATTGCTCCAGGTGTTAAATCAGCCAGTTTTTATGTTGTACCAGGTTACTGGAACATTGACGTAGAAGCATATTTATTAATTGAAAATGATAATTCAGGAACAATTGAGAAAGATATATGGGCAACTGGTTTCAGGCATAATTATCATATCAGAGCCGGGGCGAATCCGGCTGTAACTATTTGGATGGAGAATGAAGAAGATGTGGAGTTACCAGAAGTGGATGCATATGTTAACACTTGGGATGAGCTTTACGACTTCATTGACAGTTTAGAAGAAGGAACATTTGCGATTATTCAGATTAATTCTGATTTTTATACCACAGTATTTGATGATGACGTCAGCATCATGTCAAAAACAATAACAATACAAAATAAAGAAATAGTACTTGTAGCGGCAGAAGATGTAACAATAACTCGTAGTGATAATTTTTATGCTGAACTCTTTAAAGTTGGTGATGATGATGGCGGATATCTTATATTGGGTTTAGAAGGTTTTAATGGTACGATAACCATAAATGGCAATGAAGTTTTTTATGAGTTTCCTGAGCAGCAAATTTATGTAAATTCTCTTATTACTGTAAACAACAATGGTATTCTAATTATGAATAAAAATGTAACCCTAAAAGGTAATGGGAATAAAGACGAGTTAGAATATTATGGAAATATTATCCTTCCTTACAATGGAGGAGCTGTGTATATTAATTTTGGCGGCGAGTTCTTCATGAACGGCGGAGAAATTACTGATAACAGAGCAACTCAGGGTGGCGGTGTATATGTTGGAGGAACTTTTATCATGAGAGGCGGGACGATATTTGAGAATGAAGGTTATACTGGTTATGGTGGCGGAGTGTATGTTGAGGAAGGTGGATATTTTTACATGGATGAAGAAGACGTTATCTCTGGAAATATGGATGAAAAAGCAGTTATCTCTGGAAATATCGCACAAAATGGCGGTGGGGTATATGTAGCTAATTACGGAACTTTTCATATGGACGATGGTTGCATAAAAAATAACGACGCTGATGCTGGTGGCGGGGTATATGTTAATAGTTCTACAGGTGCCTCCGGTAATGGCTTCACAATGTCAGGCGGAATTATTTCTGGAAACTGGGCTGCTGGTAGTGGTGGCGGGGTGAATGTAGGTGATGCTGGTACATTCTTGAAATCTGGCGGAGGAATCATATATGGCAGTTTTGAAGAAGGTGTACAGATACCACGTCCTGAAGGAGATAGAGGTGACTATAACAAAGCTAACGGCAGTGTGTCCGAGCCTGTAGGTCCTGGTTATAATAGCGGGCATGCGGTGTACGTAAATAGAAGAAGTCCAAGTCAAGGAATTGAAATGCGTCATGCAAAGATACAAAATGAAAACGTACCTCCAGATACAACTTTGGATTCAGAAGATGATGATAATTGGGATAGAATACTTGCACCTTAATAAAGTTCGTGTAGGCATCGAAGATGCCTGTTCGTGTGGTTTGTGGTAAAAAAACACTATGCATCTAAAACAAGCAAAAGGAATCCTAAGCGCCCGCAACGGCATGAACATAAGCAGAGGCTGCACCCACGGCTGCATTTACTGTGATTCCAGAAGCAAGTGTTACCGTATCGAACATGACTTTGAAGATGTGCAGATAAAATCCAACGCCCCCGCGCTTTTGGAAGACGCGCTTAAAAGAAAGCGGAAAAAATGCATGATAGGCACCGGCGCAATGAGCGACCCCTACATTCCCGTTCCGGAAAATCTAGCCAATATACGCCGCTGCCTGGAAATAATCGACAGGTACGGGTGCGGCATTGCCATACAGACAAAGTCTGATTTAATTCTGCGTGATTTGGATTTACTTGTAAGTATTAACAAAAAGGCAAAATGTATAGTTCAAACAACATTTACCACATTTGATGAAGACCTCTGTAAAATAATTGAACCTGATGTATGCGGAACGAAACGCCGTTATGAAGTTTTAAAAATTATGAAGGAGAACGGAATTCAAACGATAGCGTGGCTCTGTCCTTTTTTGCCGTTTATTAATGATACGGAGGAAAATCTGCGCGGACTTTTGAACTACTGCATTGATGCCGGCGTTTACGGCATCCTTTGCTGGGGGATCGGCATGACATTAAGGGAAGGCAGCCGCGAATATTTTTACAAAAAACTGGATGAACATTTTCCGGGGCTAAAAGATGTTTACCATAAAAAATACGGGTTTAGTTACCAAATAACAAGCGGCAATAACGATGTTCTTTACAAACTGTTAAAGTCAGCGTGCAGGGAGCACGGTATTGTTCTTGGGGTGGATGATTTGTTTAAGTATATGGGGGATTTTGAGGGGAAGGGGCAGATGGAGCTGTTTTAGTTCAATAACATCCGTTTTGGGTATTCCTATATTTCCCAAATTGGGATTGACACCACTTCCCGTGATAATGCCAGGCGTTCAGGTTTTAAACAGATTACCGCACCAAGTCCGATTTTCTTTTTTAGCTTTTCTAATTCTTTAAAACTTTTGCAATTGCCGGGATTTGGATTCATTGTTCTTTTTATCTCTATTGGGTATAAAGCCCCATCTTGCTCCAATACCAAATCTATTTCATTTTGATTTGAATCCCTATACATCCACATGACAGGTTCTGCCCCATTGTGCAAGTATGATTTTAAGATTTCACTAATAACATAGGTTTCCAGTATTGCGCCTGCCATGGCTCCGTTCATCAAAGATTCCGGAGTTAGCCACTTTGTTAGATATGCGCATAAACCGGTATCTAAAAAAAACATTTTTGGCGTTTTAATAATTCTGTTCGTTATATTTGGTGAATACGGACGCAGAAGAAAAACGAGGCCTGATCTTTCCATAATGCCCATCCAGGTTTGCGCTGTTTTTACATCAATGCCGATATCACGTGCAATCGATGAATAATTTAATAGCTGCCCGGTTTGCGCAGCAACAACTGATATAAAATCAAAAAATTGCAGAGGTTTTTCTATATTGTAAAAATCTTTGACATCACGTTCAATATAAGATTGAATATACGATGAATAATAAAGTTCACGTTCTATTCTTTTATCAACATATGGTTCAGGCAGCCCGCCTTCCCAAATTCTTTTATAGACATCTTGAATAGAAAGCTTCTTTTCGTCTTCTAATTTGTCCATTGACGGCAGAAAAGGCTTACCGGAAAAAGGCTTTTTAATTTTCTCCCGATATGACAATCCCATCATATCCAAAATAGCAATCCTGCCGGCTAATGATTCCTGCACTCCTTGCATAAGTTTATATTTTTGCGAACCGGTCAGCCAAAATGCACCTTTTTGTTCACGGTGTTTATCAACATAAATTTTAATATACGGAAACAGTTCAGGCGCATATTGAACCTCATCAATAATAACCGGAGGCGGATATTGTTCAATGAATAATTCAGGGTCGGTTTGCGCTAATTTACGCGCATTTAAATCATCCAGCGAAACAACCTTTCTTTTTGAGTCTTTTGCTAAATTTTCAAGTAAAGTGGATTTCCCTACCTGCCTCTGCCCATTCAGCAAAATCACGCGGAATCCTTTTGCCGTTTTTAAAAGTACAGGACCCATAGTTCTTTCTAAATCAGCCATAGAAAACCCTCTTTGTATAATTTGGAATCATATTCCAAATTATACAAAGTAAACAGGTAAAAATCAAGTAGGCAAAAACCTAAACCACGGCTGGAGCACAACATTGTTCTTGGGGTGGATGATTTGTTTAAGTATATGGGGGATTTTGAGGGGAAGGGGCAGATGGAGCTGTTTTAGGGGATTTTGGTAGCTGCTACCAGTTGCTTTCATATTCTGCCATTATGCCACAACCGCCAGATGTTCTGCTTTAAAATGAAGTTTAATCTGCGAATGGATTGTTTTACCGGCTTCCAGAAGCTCAGGAACTGCATTTTTTACTTTTTTAACAAGTTCGTCATAAGAACCGGATTCAAGGATAAGTCCCGGCAAATCCTGACTTTCAGCAATCCATACGGAAGCTTCTTCATCCCAGTAAATTGTTATTAAATATTCATTCATACTTTAAAGTATAAATGATACAAAACAATTTGTCTACAAGGGCTTTCTCTCCGCGCACCCCGCCCGCTGGTGCGGTCGGGAGCGCTGCGCGCTCGCCCTTCGAAGCCGCAGAAACTCAGGGGCGCACCAGCCGGAAGCCAAAATTGTAGTTCCTGTAGTACGGGTTGTAGTACGTCCGGCCGGCTGAACGAGGGCTCGTCGCCGAATTGCTCCAGCTGCCGCCGCGCGCCACGCGGGCAGTGCCAGAGACCGCTCCCAGCGGATTGTCATTTCCGCCTGCATTGTTGTATGAAGCATTATACCAATCCCAGCACCATTCCCAAACATTCCCATGCATATCATACAAACCCCATGTATTGGAAGTTTTTAATCCTACTTCATGTGTTCTGCTATTACTATTACCGGAAAACCATGCTATTTCACCTAACACAGCGACGCTTGTATCATTGCTGTTATTGTTATAAGCAGTTGTTGTTCCTGCCCTGCAGGCATATTCCCATTGCGCTTCTGTCGGCAAGCGGTAGCCGGTGGATCCGGGAACGATTTGTACAGCGTTCCATGTTGCATTGGAGCTTGTTGGTATATTTCCCGAATTACTGGATATCCAGAATTCAGGGTCGGTACTGTTACCGTAACCTGGCATTCTGTATGCAGGTGTAAGCTCTTCCATAATGCTAAGCCTGTTGCAGAATACTATCGCATCATACCAGCTTACTCTTTCCACAGGTCGTCTTTCCTGTATTTCTCCGGGGGCAGGATTATCCTGGAATTCGCTGGGATTATTTCCCATTACTTTCTGATATTGTTCCTGGGTAACCTGACAATTCCCCATCCAAAAACCATTCACTGTAACAATTCCGCCATTTGCTGTTCGGTAATTTTCAACTGCATTTCGTCCAGCCTCCGTACTTGGACTCCCCATCATGAAAGTACCGGCAGGTATCCATACCATTTCAATATCTACCGGTAATCTTGCCGTATAATCCTGCTCACCCCCCGCTCTCCTTAACACCGGCAATCTGGTAACACTATTCCACACCCACACATTGGTAAAATCCCAGGGAACAGAGCCAGCCCAGCTATCGGTGTTCCAGTTGCTTTCTGTTTTCCACCAGCTTTCAACATGGGCTTGTGCAGCGCGAAGACTCAAACCATCCGGACCCCAGCTGCTGGGGAAAACGGATTGCGTTGTTCCTGTGGTGCCGTTCCAGTTGCGCTGTAATATCATGTCGTTTCGCGCGTAGTTGTTATATGATGACCCGCCGTCTTCCCTGCCCATTATCCGTGCTACACCGGCGCCTATAGCCGTTCTTACGCTTGTGTTCAGCGCTACGCAGTTTTGTACTGCATTGTCGGTTAAACCTGCAATGCCGCCGACATTCCAGCCGGTGCCGGTGACGCTGCCTGCGGAATAACAGTTGAGTGTATACATCCAGTTGGCTCCCGTTATACCGCCGACCATGGCGGTGCCGCTGACTGTAACAAAGCTGTAACAGTCTCTTATCAGAGATCCATTATACCCCGCTATTCCACCGGTGTTTTCACTGCCGGTTATGCTGCCGGTAACATAACTTTCCTGAATTGTGCCCTGGTTAAGACCGGTTATGCCTCCGGTGTAATTTCTTCCGTTTATATTTACATCTATTAATCCAAGGTTTCTGACAGTGCCCAGAAGTGAGCCGAACATCCCCTGATAATCTGCTGCAGAAGATGAAATGCGAAGGTTAGAAATCGTATAGCCGTTTCCGTCAAAACTGCCGCCAAATGTTTGATTTAGATAAACCGGACCTGTGCCTATCGGTGTCCAGTTGCCGCTTAAAGTGATGTTTTCTTCCAGTCTGTAATGCCGTATTCTGCCGGTTGTTCCGTTGGCGTAAGTGTTAAAAGCATTTATGTTTGCCTCTGTTATGGGAATTGCCCGGGCGGATGTTATTCCGTCACGGATATTGTAATATACAGTCGGTGTATTTGACAAAGAGTAATTTCCGCTTACAGCGAGCGGTATCCCGATACCAGTCGCGGTACTTGTATTACCATTATAAGAGACTGTCAATGTTCCTGTTGCGCCTATGTTTGCACTTCCGGATATCCCATTGCTGTTTGTGTTCACTCTGATTGCTGCAGTATCCGAAACAAGAAGACCGCTTATTGTTATATTTACCGTTGCAGTATTGCCGAACCTTGTGCAAGAACTGTTGAATGGTATCAGCGTGCGGCTTGGAGCGCTTACAGTAACAGTTATAGGTCTGGGGAGAACAGTAATATCAACATACTGTGAATAAGTTCTTATATTGGGATTATTTGTTGGCGTGAAGGTTACCAGATATCCGCCGTTCATAACAATCGGAATCACAGCGTCGTTTGTCCATGTAAATGTTCCGGGAATTTCTTCGCCGTTAAATTCCGCTCTGCCGTCTGTCAGGGTTGATGCGGACAGCGCAGCACCGTAGTTAATCGTGCCTGATTGAGGCCAGTCAAAATCAGGGATGGCTGGTTCTATGTCAAAGTAACAATTTTTTGATCCGATGTAATTGCCTTCTTCTGCAGCAGCAACTGTTACTATCGCATAATATCCTGCATTTATATTATTGCTGTAAGAAAGAATATAATCCGATTCGGCAATAAGCTCCCTGTCTTCTACCAGCGGTATCGGTGTATGCTCACTGCCTGTGTAGGTATAAGACCTGTCTACTTCAATAGAAACATTTGACATATTGCGTTTGTTTATCGTAATAATCAATGGCTCCGAAGTTACAGGATAATAATTTTCATTTCCTTCATTCAATGCCGTAATCTCTGCTGTTCCGGCTTTTAAAATTTTTACAGTGTCTCCGTTAATACTTATTACATCTTCGCCGGAAACAATTTCATAAATAATTTCGCTGTCTACGCTTCCGCCTGTTGCAGCCAGAGTGAAGTCAGCATCCCCGTATGTCAGCTCGCCCGGATCATCTATTATAAGTTCGGCTTGATTTATTATACCTACAAATAATTCTCCGTCTATAAAACTAAAATTGTAGTTGGCGGCGGCAAGTTCTCCCTGCGCTATTGTAATTGTATACGGTCCGTTAGGGTCTCCGGGTTCGTAGTTACATTCATATTCCGGCGCACCGGACAGGACAGACTCATCGTCTTCATTTAGAAAACCATCGGCAGTGAAAGTAAAATCTGGCGGAGTTTCTAAATATCCTATATGAAAACCATCTGCGGTTATTGTTAAAAGCGCTTTGTTTACTGTAAGAGTGTAGGAAGCCTGTACTTGCGCATAAGTATCGTCGGCGGTTTTAACGGCGGTGATTTCAACTTCACCTGCTGCGATGATTATAACTTCGCCTGTGTCTTCGTCTGCTACTGCAATTTCTTCATTGCCGGAAAAATAAGAAACACTCCCCGTGCCAGGATGCGAAGCAGTGTTGGTGAAAGTATCTCCGTATATTTTTACAACAGATGAACCGAGATCAAATTCGATTGCATGAATAATCAGGTTATTCTCATCTGTCTCGGGAATGTTCCAGAACGGATTAGCGCATGCGGCGGCGATAAACATTAAAACAATAATTAATAATCCAAACCGTAATTTACTTTTCATAACATAACCTCTTTTTTAACGCCTTAAAATCATATCATCACCATTATTATTTTTTGCCCACGGCAGCCGTATTCCGCCGATAAAACCAACGCCCCACACAACGGGATACCCCACTCGCCCATACGGCTCTATGTAAAAGTTGCCCAGAAGAATGCGTATTCCCCCGCGCAATTCGCTGACAAGCGCAATGGGAGCACCCTCTATCCCTGAATAGTTGGATCCAAGGTTTATCTGAACAAACCATCCTTTGTGTTCTTTGCTTAAAAAATACCAGCGGAACATTCCGGAAAACTCCAATAAGCTGATACCTGCAAAATTATTGCTGAAAGTAATATTTGCGCCTGCCGAAAACGAAAAAACAGGGATAGGCAGGTTATAGTCAAAATTTAACGATACCCCGCCTGCAAAGTATTCAGGGGAATTCATGTTCATTTCAAGCCCGATGCCTATAGCCATCCTGTGTTCCCCCTGTGCAAAAGCACAAAAGCCGGATATGAGGAATAACGCAATTATCAAATATATATTTAGTTTCATAAAAGTACAACCTAATAGTAGTATTATAACCCACTTCCCGGACTTTTGCAACTAATTTGTACGGAGGAATGAACCGGAAGTTATTCAATCATCTCAGGTAATGTAATTAATTTTATTAATCCTTGTTCATTATCTGTATTTAAAAGTTCAGTTGTAAACTTGTTTTTTGCAAATATATACAGATATTTTTTTTTGCAATTGAACAATGCGCTTTTTCGTTTTAATTCATTTAAAACGTCAATACCAACTGCGGTGTTTTTCCATTTACATTCCGAGAATATTGCCTTGTCGTTGCGTATTGTCATAAAGTCAATTTCTTCCTGAGAGTGTGTTGTATGGTTGGTGCCCCACCAACGACTTATGTCTCCAATAAAAAATGGCAGCATATTACGTCTTGCTTGTTCAAAAAGCCACTGGATGCAAATATCTTCAAAGATAAAACCCATATAAGAACTAAGCTGGTCGTCAACTTCATTGTCATAAACAGCAGCCCCAAGACCTGCTGTAATTGCGCTAATATTCGGAAAAACAAAACGATACCAAAATCTAAACATATAATCATCAAGTTTATAAATACTTTTTTTGCTGATTTTTTCGCCGAAAGGATATTCTTTTTTTATAAGACTAAGCGTTATTAGTGATTTAAGATATTTTGCGCATTTATTGCTTTCCATTCCGGTTTTTGACGCAATTTCGTTTAACCGTGTCGCTCCAAAAGCTATCGCTTCTATAATGACATTATAGGTGGAAGGTTCGCGTAACTCCTGTTTAATAAGATTTGACGGTTCTTCAAAAAAATGTCCGGAAGGGGTTAAAAATAAATCAATTATATTTTGGCGAACATCCTTTTTAACATTTATTTTATTGAGATACTCGGGAATACCACCAGTAATTCCATATATTAAAGCTTTATCAGTAGCTTTAAAATTGGTTAAAAACGGCAAAGATTCAAAAAAAGTAAAAGGAAGAATTTTAAACTGCGCAGTTCGTCTGCCATATAACGGACTTTTATAACCTAAAACCTGATTTTCCATAAAACTCATACTTGATCCGCAAAGTATCAGCATCAGCTTTGATTTATCTTTATTATGATCAATTAATATTTGTAAAATAGATGAAATTCCGCGATACGATTCTGCTAAATACGGATATTCATCAATAACAAAAACCACCCTCTCTTTTTTTGCCGTATCAAAAATCGCAGATAAAGCGCTATCAAAATCGCTGAATACCGGAGAAGAACTTTTTCCGCCTATACATTTGCTCAAAGACTTCAGGTTATCCATAGCAGTACTTTCGTTCGCAGCAAAGAAAACAGATTTTTTTTCTTTAATAAACTCTCTAATAAGCGATGTTTTACCGACCCTCCGCCTGCCGTAAATTACCGCAAATTCAAAGCGTTTACCGCGATACATTTCATCCAGTTTAGATAGTTCTGTATTACGCCCGTAAAATATCATAATTAAACCCCCAACTCATAAGTTGCAAACTCATAAGTTGGATTATAATGGATTTTCCTCAAAAATACAAGAACCCGTCACCAATGAAATTGGCGCCCTTGACAATAGTATCAATATATGGTACCATCAAATAATGAACTCCAAAAACAAGAAGACAATGGAATTGATCTTGAGTATGATGGAGAATAAGGGATATTTAGGCGAAGTAGAATATGATGCACAGGCAAAAATATTTCATGGAGATGTAATAAATACCAGAGATGTCATTACATTTCAGGGAACTACTGTCAAAGAAATTGAAAAAGCTTTTAAAGACTCTGTAGACGATTATATTGACTGGTGTAAAGAAGAAGGTGCAGAACCTGAAAAACCGTTATATATGTAGAGAGGTATGTATGCCAGTTTTAGTAAAAGTTATGTTTGGAACCAGCAAAGACAATGCGTCTGCCGGAAAACTCAAACGCTGGAAGGAGCATTTTGGGATAATGGGACCGAAGTGTTCAGAGGCTGCCTGTCTGGAATCTGAAAATCTCCTTGGTACTCCCATCGAGGTATTTGAGGGCCGCAACAAGGGGAAAAAGTTTATTGTTCCGCTGTGTAATCCGCTGTATAAACAACATGGAGAAGAACTTCATATAAAAGATACAGCTAAATGTATGCCCCTGGAAGATTTGCAGTAAAATTTTAATAAAACCTGGTAAATATTTTTTGTTTTTGGTACACTATCGGTACACTTTATTTGGTACATTCTGCGAAGAGGTATAGTCATGTCAAACAATGAAGCCATTATTTCTGTAAAAAGTTTCTTTTTGCTGGAGCAGAACAAAAACAAAGAAAATGAAATAATTAAAATAATCCTGCAGGAGGATATTTCAATTATCTGTGTAAACCGTGAACAGAAAAAAAAACGCCAAATGCCGTTTAATTCCCTTTATGGAAACGGAACCAGTTTTTGGCTGCAAAAACATGCATGGGATTATTATATTTCTGAAAATGACAAACAGAAAATAGAAAATTTAATAAATACTAAACCTGTTGTTTTGAATGCAAATATTTATTCGAATATACCGGAAAAATCGCCTGAAGCGGCGCCTGAAATAGTTGTAGTACAGCAAAAAGACAATTCCAATTCATCATCAAGTAATTCTAAAGAAGTACAAAATATTGAGAATCATGCTAATAAAATTAATGAGCTTGTAGAAAACAAAACAAATGATCCAAAAATAATATCCACCGTGTTGGTAGACGCTGTAAAAGATACCGCTGTTATTAATCAGGATATTTTACAGAATGCGGCGCAATATTCGGACATTGAAGCAAAAATAATTACACAGGATATGGTTAACTCAACAATGGCTATGGTAAAAGCCTCTCTGACTATCCCAATGGAAGGTGTTTATCAGGATGAATTAATAAACACTCAGGTAGAAAAAAGCGAAAATCCCATTTTAAAACACATGATAAGATCATATACCCAGGGCGTTGCATTTTTTGAATTTTTCAACAGGCTTATGTCTTCATCTTACGCTATTTCAAAAATTAGGATAGAGTTTAAGAAAAAATACCTTTCGTTATATTCAACACTCTTGCCGCATTTTGATCCTAGTCAGCTAACGCTTGAAAGAGTTTTTTTCGGGGGCTTACGCGCAATTCCGCCGCATTTAATTAATAATTGGACAGCAGGATTATTACTCCACGATGTAGGGAAAAAAGCCAGTATAGAATATAATGAAGGTGAAGCTAATTATGATCATAAAACCGCAATCGATCATGTTAGATTTGGAATGTCTTCTATTATAAATAAAACAAATTACAGCAAAGAAGTAGCTTTTATTACCGGTTATCATCACGATTATTACGGAAACAACGGCAGTTACGGTATTTATACCTCCTATTTAAATAACTTCAGGAAAAATAATCCAAGTAAACTTCAGGATTACTGCATTGGATTTAATCTTGAAAATCTGGTTAAGTGCGAGGTTCTTGCTTATTTTCCCGCCAAAGTATTGGAAATTATTGATACTTACGACAGCCTTACCGACACAAACCGGGTTAGCAGCAGAAGATTAAGCCATGAAGAAGCCGTTGATATTATGTGGAATGTATACATCGTAAAACACCGCAGGCTTGATCCTGTTCTTTTTGATATTTTTGTGAAATTTAAAGGCGCAAAGGAATATTTTAAATACGGGTAATGCTGAGGGTTTTGCATTGTTGCTTTTTTAAAAAGTGATATGCTTAACCCGCTCTTCGTACAGGCACTCACGGCAGCGGGCTCAGGGGTGCGTTAAAAGTGATAAACTTAACTCGCTCTCCGTACAGGCGCTCACGGCAGCGGGCTCAGGGGTGCGTTAAAAGTGATAAGCTCAACTCGCTCTTCGTACAGGCACTCACGACAGCGGGCTCAGAAAAAACTACTCAGGAATTCGCTTACGAGCCTTCTTCGAAGTCTCTTCAGCGAGGAATTTCGTAAGATGTTTTTTCTGATCCCGCTGTCGTGAGTGCCTGTACGATGTGGGTGTAAAGTTAACAATTATAATAAAACTACTGGAAAGTTGTGTTCTTTGCGTAATTTTTTTATGTTTTATAATATTGACAAAAATACAATTATATTGTTAAATAATACAGAGAACATTAAAACATGATTTTTCTTGTATTGTTAATAATAATAATTTATAGTAAAACTATTTTACTATTATATTTATCACTTCCAATATTGGTGTCTTTTTTTACTAATAATTTACCATTGGATGGTTCATGGGATTCAAATATTCTATATAATGGGACGGCACTTTCTTATTTGTTATTATTTGTTTTATGGTTAATTATATTTATAATATTTAATATATGCAATATAATATATTTATTAAATAAAATTAAAAATAATAACATAGAAATAATAAAAAAATGTTGTATTATAATTAAAATATCAATTATACCATTTTGGTTAATTAATATTATTTTACATTTTTCTTTATATTTAATATTTATAAATAATTATAATTTAGAAATTTTTATTATACCAATGCCCATTATAATTTCTTATATTATTTTATTATCAACATCCAGTTATAGTATAATTTATTTGGTTTTTATGAAAAAAAATGGGTTCTTGAATAAAAATAAATTTATTTTAAATATAATATTACAATTATTGTTTTTTATTGATATAATTGGAATATTAAAAATAATAAAAGAAAATAAAAATATATCTAATGTCGCATAACAATAAAGAAATACTTGCAAAAATAATGGAAAACGTTGTTATAAAGCCAGGGTACCCTCTTCGCATAGAATTTTTACCTCAATCCTTATGTATCAGTTATTCCCTTGTACTGTTTTTTAACTTTTGCTTTAAAGAACACTGTGATTGCTTTTTGGGGACATTTGTTAATGCAGCGGTAGCAAATTATACAATTTTTTTGGGGAATAATTATTCCGTTTTGCAGTTCTAGGTTATTCATGGGACAGCCGGAAGCGCATAAGCCGCACTGATTACAATTATTATTTATCTTAACTGAATCTTGCAGTTTTTTCTCTAATTTTAACCAGAAAAATCCCTGCGGTAGTCCCAATATTCTGGATACAATATTAAAACCGCGTTTTTTGATTTTTCCGTTGGTAATATCGCGGCAAACAAGCTGCATTCTGCGTTTTGCATTTATTATATATTTTTCTACTTTTTTTTCGCTTTCCAGAGGCGTTATAAAAATATTACAAACATTATTCGGCATAAAAAAATGTTCCGCGTAAATTACATTTACATCACGCGGAAGCAGATCCATAAACGCTCTTGCGCCGTCGCCGGAAAAAAACATTTGTGTACAAAGAATAATTAGCTTTTTATTTTTAAGGCGTTCAATATGTCTTCCGGCAAACTCCCGCATAATTCTTGGTACTCTGGAACCATAAACCGGGTAACAAAAACATATCTCCTCATGCGAAGCTATCAATATGTCAAAATCTGTCTTTTCTTCGATTGAGTAACATTCAATTTTCATGCTGTGTGAGAATAATTCGGCTATGAATTTAGAATTTCCTGTTCCGGAAAAATATAACATTATCATAGTTGATTTATAGTATTTTTTTCTATTATTTGCAATAAGTGATTGTTGCTTTTTTAAGAGTGATAAACTTAACTCGCTCTTCGTACAGGCGCTCACGGCAGCGGGCTCAGGAGTGAATTAAAAGTGATAAACTTAACTCGCTCTCCGTACAGGCGCTCACAGCAGCGGGCTCAGAAAAAACCACTCAGGAATTCGCTTACGAGCCTTCTTCGAAGTCTCTTCAGCGAGGAATTTCGTAAGATGTTTTTTTGATCCCGCTGTCGTGAGTGCCTGTACGATGTGGGGGGTTTTTTATCAATTACAAAACATGATCGGCAGAAAAGATAATATGAAGATTTATGTGTATTTCGTATATATGTAGTTATGCGAAATACTGCCAAATTGACCAAAAATAGTGTGTCAAAATGACCCAAAAAACGCCTTGATTTAACAATTCTCATATGATATACTGCTTTTTATGGAAATAATATCAGACGTTTATTGTGGTGATGCCGCCGATGTTCTTCAAGATATGGAAGAAAATAGCGTAGATCTTATAGTAACATCACCCCCATATGCAGATCAAAGGAAAGATACATATGGAGGAATACCTGCTGATAAATATGTTGAATGGTTTTTACCAATTTCTAAGGAACTTTTAAGAGTTC
>WQXG01000035.1 GCA_009784975.1 Treponema sp. | reverse complement strand
CTGTCAAGAAATGAACCGAACAGTAGTAGAACTTGCAGTACAAGATTACGATAAACCGATGGGAGTCGCAACTTATCGGCTAGACACAAATATTCCAGAGCCGTACTCTTCCTTAATACCAGTGATTGATGGCGTTCAAAAGATACTTCTGGAAAGTGAAAAACCTGATTGATTTCTCAGTGTTCAGGTGTGCCACACAATTTAGACAGATTTTTCTTTTTCAACGAAGGACTTCCCCCCCACCTCCCTATGCGCGTGAAAACTGGGTATCTGTTTCAAATCCTCAACATCTTCATAACCGCGCGGGTCGATGATGACCAGGGCTTTTGCGAACTCTGCCTGGCTGTAGTAAACGGAGAAACCTCTTGCGTTGTAGACTTTTATTGCGGTAGATTTGCTAAGTTCGTATTTGCGGATTAGGCTGTCAAAGTGACCATAGTTGGAGATTAGGCCGCCTATCGATTCTATGCCGGAAAGGACAACGGGTAATTTTGTTATACGGGCTATTTTTTCCAGGTTTAGGCGGAATTGGAGATATAGGAATAATGCCTGCTCCTCAGTACAGTTGCGCAGAAATGAAAAAAGCGGGTTGAATGCAAATGCGTGCCAGCAGTTTGCGGCTTGTACTTCGTTTGTGCTGAAACCGCCCGGGGACAGGTAGAGGGCGGACATTCCGATAATTTGCCTGTCTGTTAAATCTGCGAGACGCTGGATGTAGAAACCCGGGCGCAGAATTTGCTGGGGTTGGGTAGAAAGACAGATGCCGCCCATGTCGCCGTAATGGGAGTCCATGAAAGATTTGGATGTGTATATTTCCATGTTGTGAAAATATTTTTCGTTTTTTTCTTCCATGTTTGCCAATATGCCCTGCCATTTTGCGCGTTCTGCCTGCAGGGATGCAAAGGCGGTTATTTTTTTTGCGGCTGCGTCAAGCGCGTCAATCGTTATTTGTTTCTTTTTTGTTATGATATATTGTTCAAGGATTTCCTGTAAAATTGTGTCGCCTGTAAGTATGGTTTCTATTTCTTTATCTTCGCGTAACTCAAAGAATAATGTTTCCAGAAGATTTAACAGGTATATCAATTGCTGATAACTTAAAACATCTACGCTTACGTCGTCTTTTAAAAAATCAAAGCGGGATGTTATGCTTTCTAAATGTTTATATCTTTGAAGCAGCAATGCTGTTGCGAAATTGGAAATATCTTCGGATGAACTTTCATTTGTTCCTCCGAGTATCAGGGCAGCGGTAAATTTCTGCAAATCGCTTAAGGAATCGTATTCGCCGATTATTTTTGCATAATGCTGTTTTTTTTCCTGAAGCACGCTGATTGTTTTATCCTGTTTGGCAATATCCTTTCCAAGTTTTTTTCTTGCCTCTTCATCTGCGGCTTGCGGGAGATCCTGCTCTAAAGCTATTTTTCTTTCAAAAGCTTTTTCCAATGGGGTATTTAATTCCATTGACCAGTTGTTTATAAATGATACGGTGTTATTTACATTTACCTGTTCGGTTGTGTAAAGCGCATTCCATACTTTTTCTATCTGCACAAGATTAATCTGTTTGCGCGCAAACTTGTCTTTTTCGGAATTGTTCTGCCCAATCTGAACAATTGGCATCCGGAATTCTGTTCTGGCGTTTATAACCAGAGATGAATGTGCCGGGCTGTATTCTTCGTAAATCTGGTTAAAACAAATTGCTTTGGATATTGACCATCCGGAACCGATGCCGCGGATGACGGAACGTAATAACGGACCGTACAGGCTTTTTTCCTTGCTGCCAAGAATATCAAGCCGGTGTATGTATTCCTTTGTCCATTGACGATCGGTGCCGGAAAGAAGATTGTCCTGGAATTTTTCGATTGTTTCTTTTGTGTCAGAGTACTTATCTATATATGCGTTAAGTAAATCTTTATAGGAAACGGTTGTTTTGTTTTTCAGGAATGTTTCGTTTAAGCCAAAATTATTTGCAAGTACATGAACATCTGTTGTTTCGCGCGCTGCGTCTTCATCACGGAAACAAGGTAGAGGCGCGGGTATTGAGGGTCGCATCCGCGGTTTTCTTCGATGTGCTGTAAATAACGGGGCATATTAAGTTTGGATATTCCCAGCAATTTATTTGTGTGCCATTTGTAAATGTGCATTCCGCCCCTGTCGTCAATTATCTCTACCAGCTTAAAAATAATTTCTGCGATTACCGGGTTTTTAAATCGTTTTAAAAGACCGGCGTAATAAGCGCAGAGATAAACACCGGTTGCTTTTTGTAAAAGAGCTTTTACAATGTTAAAATAGGCTTTTATTTCTACAGCAAAATCCAGGCTGTGAAACCCGGAGTTTTTTCTTGCCTGTATTGCGCGATCAATGTCATAATCATACAAATTCATCGCTTTTATGCTTTTTAAATTGATATTGGTATCGGGAAAAGCGGAGTTAAAAGCGCGTTCTATGTCGGGGAGCTGTTCTACTATTGCGACTAATTGTATAAGATCGATTTTGCCGGACATGATGTAAATAAAATGAAGAGCGTTGTTTCTCATAAAATAAAGGCTTAATGGATCCTGCAGGGATATTTTTTTCCATGCTTCCCTGTAATTTTTTAATTTTGATTCGTCGCGTAACTGTACTGCCTGATACTGTGATAAGGGCCTTCCGATATATCTTACAAGTACGATATCGCGCGCAAGTCTTGTTCTGCCTGAGCCGATATGTTCCTGATTAAAGGGCGGATGTTTTTTTGCAGAGATAAGCAGTTCTGCGATTAAACGCAATGGTTCAAGATGATTTTCCTGCCATTTGCGCCAATTAAAATCCTGCCGCATTCTGGGGAGGATTACATATTCGATAAATGCCCTGGGAGAAATCCCTTCGTTTGCCAGCTGTACAAGGAGCTGAATAAATGATGTTAGGACGGTGATGCTTCCCTGATACTTAAATAAAATTTCTTCCATTACGCCAAGCCCGTTGCTTTTATCCATGGGGTTCAGCCAGTATTTGCTGCCTTTTTCCAGCCAGATTGTAAACAGGTCTTTTATACCGATGGGTTTTTGGCGTTCCATATCAAGTTCCACCGAAGCCAGGAAGGGCATCATCGCTGTTTTACTGGCTTTGGAAACGGCTATTTTGCCGCGCAAGGCTTTAAATTTTGAATTGTCGGGCAGGGCGGTTTCTGCCGTATCTTGCGCTTGAGTATGGGTAGATTCCAGTTCCATCAAATCATCTTGTCCGGACATAGGGATATTATATTACAAATTGACTATTCAATCCCTCAATTTTTCTGTAGTATTTTACATAAGGAGTTAATATGTCAGTGAACAGGCAGGCTACGAAGGTTCTCGTAATGGGGAGCATAATGCAGTTGTTTTTGGGGATTATCTATGTTTGGAGTGTTTTTGTGTATCCGGTCAGCGAGGTTTACAGTTGGCAAATTGACAGTGTGAAATTAACATCATCTTTTATGCTTTGTTTCTTTGTGGTTGGGATTTTAACCGGAGGCAAACTTCACCTTATAATTGGTTGTGAAAAAGTGGTGCTTGGCGGAGGGCTCCTGTTGTCTTTGGGTATGCTTGCGACGGCGTTTTTACCTCAGGAGACGGCTTGGCTCATGTATATCACCTACGGGATCATCGGCGGTTTCGGTGTGGGTACGGCTTATAATGCCATTATCTGCGCGGCGCAAAAATGGTTTCCGCATAGACGCGGTTTTGCGACGGGGGTGGTTGTCTGCGCGTTCGGGTTTTCTACAGTTATCTTTGCCCCGCTTATAGAAATGCTGATAAAATCATTTGCGCTCAGAAACACCTTCCTTATACTCGCTGCTGCTTTCTTTGCCGCGACACTTATATTATTCAGATTTATCCGCCTGCCAGATGCTAATACTGCGGCAGCAGCGCCGGCAGCCGCTCTTCTTGCAAGGAAACAATTCACGGTAACAGAAACAATTAAAACAAAACAATTCTATTTTATTACTTTATCTTTAATGGTAGCAACAGCAACGTTTTTCATACTCAATCCGTCTTTTAAAACTTATGCTGCGCAGCGCGGCGTTGAGTCTTTCGGGACAATCATCGTAATGATGACGGGTATCGCCAACGCGTGCGGCCGTTTGGCTGTGCCGCTGCTGTCGGACAGAATCGGCAGGGAAAAAGCGGCGTTAATCGTCATTCTTGTAACTTCCGTTTTTGCAATGCTTTTATGGTTTGCGCATGGGTTCCTTTTTATTGTTTCGGTTTTATTGATTGCTTTTTGTTTCGGCGGGCTTCCCGGTTTGTATGCCGTGCTTGCATCGGATTACTTTGGCATTAAAAACGCAGGCGCCAATTACGGAGCCGTTATGATGGGCTTTGCGTTATCTGCTCTTACATTCCCCATGTTTATAGGATTGATAGATGGCGAGATGAAGTTTGTTGTCTTGTCTGCCATGGCGGCATTCGGCGTTGTATTGATGCTTATGCTCATGATGTCCAAAAAAAAGTTTGAGGGAGAGGTTAATGCCTAAAAAATTGCTGATGGGCAATGAAGCCATTGCCCTTGGCGCAATTCGCGCCGGAGTTCGTGTAGTTACAGGTTACCCGGGCACTCCTTCTACAGAAGTGCTGGAGACCGTTGCTAAAAATAATGACGGCAGTATTTATGTTGAATGGTCTGTCAACGAAAAGACAGCTCTTGAAGTTGCTGCCGGCGCTGCTTTTTCCGGCGCGCGTGTTATGGTGACAATGAAACAGGTAGGTCTTAATGTTGCCTCCGACCCTTTAATGAGTTTAAATTATATCGGCGTAAAAGGCGGCATGGTTATCGTTGTCGCCGATGACCCCGGTCCCATATCTTCGCAGACGGAACAGGATACGCGGCATTTTTCCAAACATGCAAAACTTGCGCTGTTTGATCCGTCCACACCGGAAGAAGCATATACAATGATAGCCGATGCATTTGCTCATTCGGAAAAATACGGGGAACCGGTGCTTTTCCGCCCCACAACCCGTGTCTGCCATAGCTGCGCTTCCGTAGAAATCCTTGATAATCTGCCCAGAGTAAAACCCGGCGGATTTGTTAAAGGTCCCGAATGGGTTATTTTTCCGCGTCTTTCCTATGCCAATAAATTTAAAATCGAAGAAAACTTAAAAGTTATGAAAGAAGAGTTTTCCGGATACGAAAAAAATATTTTAACAGGCAGCGGAAAAAAAGGAATTGCCGCGGGCGGTGTTAGTTATACTTTTGTATGCGAGGCATTGGCTGAATGTCAGTCTGTCTGTAAAGTTTTAAAGGTTTCTGCCTATCCGTTCCCTGACAAGCTAGCTCTTGAATTTCTGGAAGGGCTTGATGAAGTGCTTGTTATAGAAGAGCTGGATCCCGTTATAGAAAACGAACTTGTCCGCCTTTGCGGTTTGTATAAATTAAAAACGGAAATACTCGGGAAGCGAAGCGGGCATATTCAAATTGCAGGAGAGAACTCGCCGGATAGCGTAACAAGAGCTATATCAGCTTTTCTTTTTAATTCTAATTTACCTTCGGTTACGGCTCCTGTGCCGCCGCCGCTGCCTGTTCGTCCTCCCGTGATGTGCGCAGGTTGTCCTCACCGCGCTTCTTTTTTCGCGGTCAAGGAAGCGGCAAAGGGAAGGTCTGCTGTCTTCTGCGGCGACATTGGCTGTTATACGCTTGGCAATGCCGCGCCTCTCAATATGGTAGATACCTGTTTGTGCATGGGCGCAGGCATCACTGTAGCGCAGGGGCTTGCTCGCATTGAACCTGATACCGTTCACTTTGCGTTTATTGGAGACTCAACTTTTTTTCATACCGGTATCCCCGGTATTATAAACGCAGTTTATAATCAAACTGACATTATCGTTGTTATTCTGGATAATTCTACAACCGCAATGACAGGTAACCAGCCGCATCCGGGCATGGGTATCACGATGATGAACAATCAGGTAGAAAAAATCAGTATCGAAAAAATCATTGCCGCGCTGGGTGTTGCTGTATTGGTGAAAGTAAATCCGTTTGATCAAAAAGCCGCAAAAAAAGCAGTTGAAGATTTAATGGCGGTAAAGGGCGTAAAGGTGCTGTTGTTTGAAGCGCCGTGTATAATAATTTCCAGGCCGGAAGGAAACGCCGTAATTGATAAATCAAAATGTACAGGCTGTAAAATCTGTCTGTTAAAATTGGGCTGTCCTGCCATCAGCATGGAAGACGGCAAGGCAGTTATTTATTCTGCTCTCTGCACAGGCTGCGGTGTGTGTCTGGAGCTATGCCCCACAGGAGCGATTAAATGATGTTTAATTTAATGATAGCCGGTGTAGGCGGGCAGGGCACTGTTCTTGCTTCAAAGTTGATTGCAGCGGCGGCAATGAAAAAAGGTTTTAATGTGCGCACTACGGAAACTATCGGCATGGCACAGCGCGGCGGCTGCGTGTTCGGCCATTGCCGTATCGGCGATGAAATTTTCTCGCCTTTGATTCCGCTGGGGAGCGCAAATGCGCTTATTGCTTTTGAACCGGCAGAAGCTGTCCGGCAGATTGCGTTTTTGGGCAAGGACGGAGTTGTGCTGGTGTGCAATAGAGCTGTAAAACCTGTTACCAACTTGAATGCGGCAGAATATAAAGCGTCTGATATGATCGATTTTTTAAAAGCAAATGCTTCAAAGCTCATCGTTGTAGACGGGCAGCAGCTTGAAGGGCAAAATGCCAAAACGCTGAATGTTTCCCTGCTGGGGGCTGCGGCGCAGAGCGGGATTTTCCCGTTCGATGCAGATACATTAAAAGATATTTTACCGGAAATGCTTCCGCAGCGTTTTCTGGAAATGAATTTAAAAGCTTATGAATTAGGGAGAAAATTGGTATGAACACATTGGATCAAATTAAAAATGCCATCCGGCATGCAATGAAAAGCGAGTTCTATAAAAGACATTTTGAAGGCATCAATGTTGATGATATTAAATCCATGAGCGATTTTATAAAACTGCCTTTTACAGACAAGGAGGATTTGCGTCTGGCGTATCCTTTTGGGCTGCAGGCTGTTCCCGATGAGGAAATTATCCGTATCCATTCATCGTCCGGTACAACCGGCATTCCTGTAATTATTCCCTACACAAAAAAAGATGTTGATGATTGGGCGGTTATGTTCAAGCGTTGTTATGAAACAGCCGGTTGTACCAATTTGGACCGCATTCATATCACTCCGGGGTATGGTTTATGGACGGCGGGAATTGGTTTTCAGGCTGGAGCAGAGCTGCTCGGCGCGCTTGCTATCCCGATGGGACCTGGCAACACCGACAAGCAGATCAAAATGATGATTGATTTAAAGTCGACTGTTATCTGCGCTACGTCTTCCTACGCGCTTTTGCTTGCCGAAGAAATAGAAAAACGCGGCGTTCGCGGCAGTATACATTTAAAGAAAGGCGTTATCGGCTCTGAACGCTGGGGTGAAAAAATGCGCAAGCGTATTGCCGGCGAGCTTGGCGTTGAATTATACGACATTTACGGTTTGACAGAAATATACGGTCCCGGGATCGGAATTAACTGTCAGTATCAGAGCGCCATGCATATGTGGACGGATTATATGTACTGCGAAATTATCGATCCTAAAACAGGGAAACTTGTGCCTGACGGTGAAACCGGCGAACTTGTTATAACAACTTTGCATAAGGAGGGCGCGCCTCTTATCCGCTACCGTACTCATGACCTTACAAAAATTGTTCCTGGCAAGTGCGAATGCGGCCTTGATTATCCGCGTATTGCTACGCTGATTGGCAGATCGGACGACATGGTAAAGGTGAGGGGAGCTATTATTTATCCCAGCCGTGTAGATGAACTTCTTGCAACGATAGACGGGGTAAGCAGCGAATATCAGATTATGATCGATCACTTAAACGGCAAAGATATACTGACATTGTTCTTTGAAACCAAATTGGAAATGGGCGATGCAGCGCATGGTCTGGAAAAAACAGTGGAGCAGGAGTTTAAAAAGATTATCGGTTTAACTCCAAAAGCAAAAGCTGTTGGTATGGGCGAGCTGCCGCGAAGCGAGAAAAAATCTACGCGGGTGTTTGATAATCGTTATTAGATTTTGCCCAAGCCTGTAAAGCTATCCCGAATGCTACAGATACATTAAGCGATGCTTTTGCGCCGTAACACGGAATTGATACTCTGCCCAGCGACGCATCCGCTGCGGCAAGCGCGTTTGGGCTAACGCCCAATTCTTCGGAACCTGCTATTAAAAGCCCCTGGCGCGGAAAGGAAAATTCAGAAAGGGGGATGCCTCCCGTTTCCAGGGCAAAGACAGGAAGATTATCGGGCAGAAATTCCTGCCGCTCCCATGGAATAATGTCTATGCAGCCCATTGCTGTGCGTTCTGCCCGCCTGTGAAGAGGGTCTGCGCAAAACGGAGACAAAATAATTTTTTCTACCCCGAAACTTTCGGCAGTGCGGAACATTGCGCCCACATTAAATGGAGAGCGTATATCTTCCATGTAGACATGCATCCCTTTAAAGATTTGCCTCTTCTGCGGATCAAGGCTGCCGTTGCTGTTTGTAAAATCCCAGTCAGACTGATCTTTTCCTGTTTCTGCAAATAATATGTGTTTTATGCTGTTAAGGGCGCGCCGGAACAATATCACGTCATGGGTTTGAAAAACGTTAGCCGCATTGGCAAATTCTTCAGATAACCCCTGTCTTTTGCAAAAGAGCGCGTCTGCTGCAAGCAGTTTTGCGGCATCGGTAAAAAATAAAATTTCTGCGTTTGTAAAAATCTCTATTCCTTTTCCCGGCGCGAATCGTTTTTCTGCCATTGTGAATACTTTTGCTATTTTTCTTAGTTTTTGGATACGGGGCAGTTTTTCCAGTTTATACAGAGGAATCATTTGTTACCTTAAGAAGCTGTTCAACCTGCTGCATCACATAATCCTGAAAATTAGGCGGCAGTTCGTTGAACAGGCTCACCATGCGCTGCAATTTCTCTCCGGGAGTTTTAAAAAACATATCACCATCTCCGTTTTTAAGCCATTTTTCACTAACGCCGAAAGTCAGGGATATTAGGTGAATTATCCTGTCGTTAACTTTTCTATGCTCACACTCAAGTTCCGCAATATATCCGTTACTTATATATATTGCTTTTGCAAATTCAACTTGCGACAAGTTAAGAGTTTGCCGTAATTGTCTTAAGCGTTTGCTGACTGTCATATTCTTATCATACGATAAAAAAACTCACTATGCAATGTTAGAATTCAGAATAGTGTTGACATTCCTATTTTTTGTACTTTACAACACTCACAAAATAGTATAATATTCTCACTAATAGAGTGTTTTGTGGGGGTAGGATGGAGAATGACAAAAAACTGAAAAAAATGTGCGAAAATTTCTCAGAACTAAGTGATGAACAGAAGGACTATATTCTTGGAATTTTGCAGGCTCTTGTTTTTGCCAATTCGGCTAACAAGACGGATTTGGCTGAAGAATCCGAAAACCCCAATTCTTACAATTAGCAGGCTGAATAGCCAGGCTGAATTGCCAGGCTGAATAGCCAGGCTGAATAGCCAGGGTTCTTCTTTTTTTTGCCGCAATCGTTTAAAATCTGTTTATGAACAATGACAACATAAAAAATAAAAAACCCCGCAGCAAGGCAGTTAGATTCTTTGTGACACTGTTTGTTGTCCTCCTTGTTATTGCCGCTGCCTGGGTTGCATTTTCCCTTATCGGCAGGGTTAATGCCGCTTCCGTAATCCCGGATTCAGCGAGCCTTCGTATCAGCATTTCCAATCCGGTGCGATTGCTGGATAATGTAATGGCTCATGAGTCTCTGCATGAAATTGTCTCCATGCCGGCGCTGGAGCAGGTAATGCCAATGCTGGATATGGCGCAAGGCCTCCTTAAAAACCGTATTGTGCGCCTAATAGCGAGCGGAAACGTTGAATTTGCCGTGTTGCAGCAGGGTTTTGCACAAACAGGGTTTGCACAAACTGGGTTTGCAGCTGCCATGGACATGGGGCTTTTTTCGCCGCTTTTGCGTATACTTCCGGCTGTTTCCGGTTTTGTTAATATTCCCAATTTATACTATGTGCAGGCGGGGAAAAATTCCCGTTTTGAATTCCGTTTAAACGATATGACGCTGTTTATCGGCCCGTACCGCAATCTGCTCTTTATATCAGATAATACGTCGATTTTTGAATCCCGCAGCGCAGATTATACCGCCTCTGTTTTTAGTTCCATTAAACCTTCAGCCTATGATGCCGCTCTTGTGCTTTCCGGCGAATTTATAAATACCCTGTTAGCCGATCAGGATCCGGATATCGCCGCAATTTTAAATAATGTTGAATTTGATTCCCTTGTGGAAGCGGGGCTTTCTATTTATCCCAAAAAAATTGAATTCCGGCTGGCGGCGCCGTTGTCTTCCCGTGAACAAAGTTTAAGCCGTATTCTTCAGCAGCGTTCCCGCGTACCGGGGTTGGCGGAAACAATCCCCGCAGATGCCCAATATGCGACGATCCTTTCTGCGGGAACATTAAACGAACTTTATCAGACCGCTCTTGTTTTTTCTCCCGCGCTGGATGATGCGCTTAAAACCGCGGAAACCGCTTCCCGTTTTTTACTTGGGCTTTCCCTTAATGACCTTCTTTTTTCGTGGTCGGGAAATGAATTTGCGGTTTTTGGGCTGGAAGGGCGGCCTCATCCGGTTTATGCGATTCAAATTGCAGACGAGCGCAAACGGCAGGAAGTTTTTGACAAGGCGTTCAGATCGATTGTGCTTGGCGAAAATGTCAGATTAAATATCGATGGAGTTAGAATTCCAAGAATCGAAGTTCCCGAATTTCTGCAATCTCTTTTGCGTCAATGGGATATTTTTATTCCTTCTCCGTATTATGTCGTACACAGGGACTTTATTCTTGCAAGCGAGTCGGCAGACACATTGCTTGCGGCATTACGTGCCATGCAGAGAAATGACGTGCTTCCCAAAACCGCTATATGGCGGGAGATTGCAGGCGGAAAAACAGTAACAAGCGCATTTAGCCTGTACTATTCGCTTGATCTTTCTGTGCCGTTTTTCCTGAGAAAAAATACAGACCTTAGCAAATTTTTGTCTCTCTACCGCCACGGTCTTATCCGAATTAGTTTTGACAGGGGAGCGGTTGATCTTTCTCTCTCCCTTATTCCCGGTTCCGGAAACGGCGTAATGCCTGTAAGCGGTTATCCGCTGAATATCGGCGGAAGGCCTTTTAATCGTATTTACGGCGGAGAAAAATCACGAATATTTTTTACTTCCGGCGGCACTGCCATTTCTCTTGACATAACAGATAACAGAATGTATGAGCTTCCTGGTCAGGGTACGCATTGGGTAATTTCCGCCGGTGCGGATAATGTCTGGGTAGTGACAGATCGCGGACGCGTAACCCTTGCAGACGGCAATATGGATGCCGCGCCGGGCTTCCCGATAATTACGGGGTTAAGGCTTTCATCTCCTCCGCAAGTCCATGAGGGCAGACTCTACCTTTGCGACGAAGACGGCAAAGTGCACATTGTTGACGAAAACGGAAGACAGGGTGTTTGGGAAACTTCCTTTGCTGCGGCTGTACGTTCTCCGCCTTCTTTTCTGACTGTTTCTGCAAGAAGAAATACTTCAGCCGTTTATGCCGCTGTATATCCAAAAAGTTTCTTCGGCGAAATCTGGCTTCTTGACGCAGACGGAAGATCTCTTCCTAACTGGCCTGCTCCGATATCAGTTAATGACGAAGATAATGATTTCGGCGTCGGCTTTGGATCGCCGCTTCTGTTTGCGCATAATAACCGCGTACTTGTAGCTTTTATAAATCAGCAGGGACAGCTTTTGGTCTACGACGAAAACGCATCCCTTGTGCAGCCGTTCCCGCTTGTATTAAACGGTATTTTTTATCAGCAGCCGGTTTTTGACGGGGAGTATTTATGGCTTGTTTCGTCTAACGGAAACCTGTTCAGGATAAGCCTTCACGGCGAAGTTTTACATCAAAGTATACCCGGTTTAACCGTAATGGAAGAAGGTTATTTGACAGTGTTTGAAAATGAAATTTATATCACGGGGGACGGCAATGCGCTTTATGCCTATACGCGGCATTTCCGCTCACTGGAAGGATTCCCGCTGCCTGTTTGGGGCAAGCCATTGTTTATTCCTGCGCAGGGAAATAAAAAAGCAGAAATTTTCGGCATTGGCATGGACAGAAGATTATACCGCTGGCAATTCAGATAACGGAGGAATAAATGAAATATTGGCTTTGCAGTTTGCTTATAGCATTTTTATTTTCTTCTTGTGTTTCTTCCAGAGACATATTGGTTGATAATCAAAGGAGTCAATCGGAACAGAAAATTGCAGAGCTTGAAAAAGCGATTGTTCCGCTTGAAGCGCTGGGAGTTAACAGAAGACAAAATGAGATTACTTCTGCCCGGCAGATGATTAGCGGCATGGAGAGAGAAGCGTCCGCAGATGCGTATTTTTCCGGGAAACTAATTGCGTGGTCTGGAAGGCTTGCGATTCTGGAAGGAAGATACAGTGAAGCAGTGCGCCTGCACCGTCAGTCAAATTCTGTTTCGCCGGGAAATGTTCCCGCTGTTATTCTTGGCGTCCGCCTGGAAGGTGATCCGCAGAAAAGACTTGAGATAATAGAGAGAGAATTGGCTTTGACAGGACAGCGCGGCAGCGGAATTGGAGAGCTAAATATCGAAAGAGGACGCGCGCTCATTGAGCTGAATCGTTTTGCGGAAGCGGCAGGCGCTTTTGATATTGCGTTTTCTTCCGGGCTGGAAAAAGTCTACAGTGACAGTTATACAGCGGACAGAAACCGCGCCTGGGAATTGCGTAACACTTCCGATATCGCAAGCGGATCTTTGGATTTGCTGGGACGTGAAACCATCAGCTGGAGCGGCTGTATTGCCTTGGTAAAAAACGAAACTCAGCTTTTTAGATTTATCACGGGAGGCAGAAATATTTCCGACAGCGAATTGTTTACCCGCCTTGTTGATCGCGCGTTTATCCCGTTTTCGCAGGATATCACAATCAGCGAATGGCCCAACACAAGACCAAGGCCGGATGATGCTGTTACGCGGGCAGGAGCTGCCTGGTTTATATGGCACCTCTACGCGGAAGCCCGTGCAGATCGCGGGTTGCTTTCCCGCTATTCGGCGCGTTATGCGGCAGGCGCTAATCCCCGCAGCCCTATAGCAGATGTTCCTCCGCTTTCGCCGTTCTTTGATGTTATACTCGGCTGCGTGGAGACAGAATTTTTTGCTCTTCCCGACGGGCGCAATTTCCGTCCTTCACAGCCGGTTCGCGGCGCGGAATTACTTTCTATAATAAAAAGAATTGATAATTAAGGAGGTGCGGCACCATGGTTAAGCAAAACAGAAAAACAAAAATAGTGTGTTCTCTTGGACCTTCATCTTTTAATGACGATGTTGTACGGGATATGATTCTTGCAGGTATGAATGTAGCGCGTGTTAATTTTTCTCATGGAACGCATGAGAGCCATGGCAGTTCAATAGAACGTGTTAAACGTTTATCAAAGGAGTTGGGTGTTCATGTTGCCATTTTACTGGATACCAAGGGTCCTGAAATACGGACCGGTATGGTTAAAGACGACGGCAAGGTAATAATTAATAAAAATGATCTTGTAGCAGTTACTGTCGATGGCTGCCTGACTGCTGCGGCGCAGGGGCAGAAGCCTGCCTGTATTTCAATTTCCTGGAAAGACGCGCCGGCAAAATTAAAGAAAGGGCATTTTGTTCTTGTGGCGGACGGGCTTCTTGAGCTTGAAGTGCTGGATGTTAAAAACGGCGTGATTAATTGCAAAGCGAATAATACCGCAGAAATTGGAAGCAAAAAAAACGTAAACCTTATCGGTATTCATGCAAGGCTTCCGATTATGAGCGAACAGGATAAAAAAGATATTGAGTTTGGCGTAAAAATGGAAGTTGATTATATTGCAGCCAGTTTTTTAAGTTTTCCATACGAAGTTGTCCAGATAAAAAAATATCTTAAGGAACTTAACGCATCAACAAAAGTAATCGCTAAAATCGAATGCGGCGACGGAGTGGATAATATCAGGGAAATTGTTCAGGCAGCAGACGGAGCGATGGTTGCCCGCGGAGATCTTGGCGTACAGCTTCCTACAGAACAAATTCCGCTTGTTCAAAAACAGATAATCAGCGCATGCCGCAAGGCGGGAAAACCGGTTATTACCGCAACTCAGATGCTGGAATCGATGGTTGTAAATCCGCGCCCTACGCGCGCAGAGCTTACCGATGTTGCAAATGCCATTTTTGACGGAACAGATGCTGTCATGCTTTCCGGAGAAACTGCAAACGGAGCATATCCTGTCGAGGCTGTGCAAATGATGGATAAAATTGCGCGCACAGTTGAACAGTCGCAGGAATTTCAGGATCGCATGAAAAGTATCCGCGATGAATGTTTTTCTGACGATCATAATCCCGGTGAAAATCTTGGCATTAATATGTCGCGTTCGGGAGTGGATATTTCTTCGTCGGTTAACGCCAAAGCGATTGTGACGCCTTCGCTCGGCGGCAATACAGCGCGGCTTCTCAGCGTATTCAGGCCGGCTCAGCCTGTGCTTGCGGTAACGCCCAATTTTAAAGCTATGCGTGAGATGCAGTTATACTGGGGCGTTGTGCCGTGCCATGCGCCGATTGCAGATGAAGCGGAAAGCATGATTCAAAATTCCATGAGAATCGCGTCGGAAACGGGAGCTGCGTCCTTGTCGGATAAAATTGTTCTTGTTGCAGGTTTGCCGCTGCAGAGCCCGAATATGGTGAACACGGTTCGTGTAATAATTTTGGGAACAATTCTTGCCCGTTCAAGTTCCGGCGGTTATGCAAATCCTGATATTACCCGAGTACGTGGCAAAATTATTAATGCAACGTCTCCGGCAGATGCGCGTGAAAAAATAATGTTTTTCGGCGGTGAAATACTTGCATGCAGGGTGCTGACCAAGGATTATATTCCCATTGTAAGAATCGTAAAAGGGGTAATCTGCGAAGAAATTTCAGAAATATCAGATTCTGATTTACATGATACAAATTCTGATCTTGTATGGTTAACCCATATCAGGCACACAACAGAAAAACTTGAATCAGGGTTAAACGTAACAATCGATGCAAAGGAATTACTCGTGTATGAAGGAACGGTTTAATCAGATACTTCAAACACAATTTCATCTTTATGCGTATCGGCAGTAACGGTGCATCCTTCGCGGATGATGCCGCTTATTACCTGCTTTGCAAGCGGATTTTCCAAATCGCTTTGAATTGTCCGTTTAAGAGGACGCGCTCCGAATAACGGATCGTATCCTCTTTCGGCAATGATCTGTTTTGCCGAATCTGTCAGCTTAAGCGTGATTTTTCGTTCAGCCAGCCTTTCAGCAAGGCGCATTAACTGAATATCAATTATTTTTCCTATTTCGTTTTCGCCCAGTCTGTTAAAAATAACTGTTTCGTCTATACGGTTAATAAATTCCGGCCTGAAACTCTGCTTTAGCAATTCCATAAGAGATTTACGCAGCGTCTCCTGATTATCCGCCGCCAGAATTAAATCTGAACCAAGGTTGCTTGTCATTATGATTATTACATTTTTAAAATCGACAACCCGTCCTTGTCCGTCCGTAAGACGCCCGTCATCGAGTATTTGCAAAAATACATTGAATACTTCCGCATGGGCTTTTTCGATTTCGTCAAAAAGAATAACGCTGTAGGGTCTTCGCCTGACTGCTTCTGTAAGCTGACCTCCCTGCTCATAACCGACATATCCCGGCGGAGCGCCAATCAACCGGCTAACCGAATGTTTCTCCGAGTACTCGCTCATGTCGATTCGTGTCAGGGACTTTTCGTCATTAAAGAGAAAGTCTGCCAATGTTTTTGCAAGTTCTGTTTTTCCTACGCCGGTTGGTCCCAAAAATAAAAATGATCCAAGAGGACGCGATGCGTCGGAGAGCCCGGCTTTGTTCCGCCTGATTGCATCTGCGACGGCGCCAAGCGCTTCACTTTGCCCAACCACGCGCTTTTCCAGGACATTCTCCAGCTCAAGGAATTTCTGCAGTTCGCCGGAAAGCATTTTTGTAACAGGAATTCCTGTCCATGCGGATACAACACCGGCAATATCTTCTTCGCTTACCTCTTCGCGCAACAATGCGGAGTTTTCTCTTTTCTTTTCCATTTGATCTGTCAGTTTGGAAAGTTGTTTTTGCGCTTCCGGGATTTTTCCGTGTTTTACTTCTGCCGCCTTTGAAAGATCGCCTTCCCGTTCATAGCGGGTTTCATCGATTTTTAATTCTTCTATCCGCTGTTTTATCTCCCGTATTTTTTGAATATCCACTTTTTCATTTTCCCACCGCGTTTTCATCACGTCACGTTCGGCAGTAAGATCTGAAATTTCTTTTTCCAGTTTTATCAGACGGTCTTTGGATGCGGGATCCTCTTCGCGGGAAAGCGCCTGTCTTTCAATCGAAAGCTGCAATAGTTTTCGTTCCAGTTTGTCCAGTTCGGTCGGGCGGCTGTCCAGTTCCATTTTTAAACGGCTTGCCGCTTCATCAACAAGATCGATTGCCTTATCCGGCAAAAATCTGCTTGTGATATAGCGGTTGGATAAATTCGCTGCCGCAACAAGCGCCTCATCCTTAATCCGCACGCCATGATGAACTTCGTAACGTTCCTTTAATCCGCGCAGAATTGCAATCGTATCTTCCACCGACGGTTCCGCCGTGTAAATCTGCTGAAAGCGGCGCTCAAGCGCTGCGTCCTTCTCAATATGTTTCCGGTATTCATCCAAAGTTGTCGCGCCTATGCACCGCAGCTCACCTCTTGCCAGCGCAGGCTTTAGCAGATTGGAAGCATCGGTTGCTCCTTCGGCGGCTCCGGCTCCGACAAGCGTGTGCAGTTCATCAATAAATAAAATAATTTTTCCTTCTTCTGCCTGCACATCATGAATAACCGTCTTAAGACGTTCCTCGAATTCTCCGCGGAATTTTGCTCCTGCAACAAGCGCGCCCAAATCCAGCGCCAGAAGTTTTTTGCCTTTTAATCCTTCCGGAACATCACCGGCTACAATCCGCCGTGCCAGCCCTTCGACAATTGCCGTCTTGCCGACACCCGGCTCGCCGATAATCACCGGATTATTTTTTGTCCGCCGCGACAAAACTTGCATACATCTGCGGATTTCTTCATCGCGCCCAATTACAGGATCGATTTTTTCCTGCCGCGCGAGCGCCGTTAAATCGCGGCAATAGCGATCCAAAACCTGATATTTTTCCTCGGGATTCTGATCGGTAACCCGGGCTTTTCCTCTTACCTGTTTTAATGCGTCCATGATTGTGTTTTTATTTATGCCTGCTTTTTTCAGCAGGGCAGCGGCTTTGCCTTCACCTGCCGACATGGCGATTAAAATATGTTCGGATGAAATATATGCGTCTTTTAACGCAGAAGCCTCAAGTTCGGCTTTTGCCAGAATCTTTGTTAAAGCAGAAGAATAAAAAACCTGCGCCGCCTCTCCGAAAATTTTAGGAGTTCCCTTTACCAGAGCTTCAACATCCGCTGTGAACTTGCCGGCATCAGCGCCAATCCGCTCAATTATGGGCACAACAATCCCGTTTTCCTGCTGAAGCAAGGCAAGCAGAAGATGTTCGCTCTCAATTTGAGAATGATCGTTTTTCTGCGCAATAACCGTCGCTTCGCTTAAAGCTTCCTGCGCCTTTATTGTAAATTTATCGTAATTCATAATCCTGATTATTGCATATTTACAGAAATTATTTAAGGCTGTTTTTTATGTTTTCTGATTAAATCTACGGCATCCTGGGGAGTTGCGGAATTTATAACCGCTTCCTTTAACGTATCCTCTCCGATAATTGAACCGACGGCTGCAAGAAACTCCACATGAAGCCCGCAGAATACTTTGGGCGAAACTATCAGAATAAAAAACCGCGAAGGCATTCCGTCCATAGAATCAAAATCAATACCTTTATTTTTAATTCCGATTGCTACCGTGGTTTCTGAAATTCCTTCGGTCTTGCCGTGAGGAATGGCAATGCCGCGCCCCATGCCGGTACTCATGGAGTTTTCCCGTTCAAGAACATCCGCCAGCACCTGATCGCGATCCAGCAATTTGCCTTTGGCTGCAAGTATATCTACAAGTTCTGTAATGATTTCCAGTTTTGTATTGCCGTTTAATTCCATACAAAAACATTCAGGGTCAATAAGCGCAAGAATATCCTTGGTGGTGCGCGCATCAGCATCAAGCAAATCTTTTTTCATTTCCTGCGGATATACCGATGTTTTTAGTTTTTCGATTATTCTGGAAAGTTCAAGTATAACTTCGTATATTTCATTTTTTACAAACGGCATATCGGTTTTGGATGTAGCTATGCTGATCGATTTTTGTTCTTTGGAAATATAAATTGCAATATCATCTTTGCGTGCCTGCGTAAATCCTTCGTCTGCATTCATTGTTTGAACATAAAAACCTTCGTTGCGGATTTCTTTTAAAAGATCGTTCATTACAAGGTCTGCAATTTCTGCAGTTTCGAATTTCCATGTTTCATGGGCACTGTCATCATTTTTTTCCGGTTTTTTTGTTCCGCGTCCCGGAATTTTTAAAGCCAGCCCAAACAACGGCGGGCAGATTACAATGGTAAGAAAAATCATAAAAACCGCAGCGGAAAAAAGCTGATTGCTTAGAACTCCCGTTGCAAGGGCAATACCGCAGGTGATAAGCGCTCCCTCTCCTCGCGGAATCATTCCGGCTCCGATGCGCATTGCGCCTTTATGATTAAAACCGGTAATCAATGCAAGGCTGCCGTTACCTATCATTTTTGCAAGAATAATAACAAGCGTGTAAATAATGCCGAATATCAATACAGACGGTGTAAAAATTTCCTTTACATTTACCATCATGCCCATAATTGCAAAAAACATCGGCACAAAGAATACATAGAGTCCGCGTATACGTTCCTGAATTACTGCGGCAATGTCGGTTTTGGAAAGCGAAAGTCCTGCAATGTACGCGCCGATTATCAGGGCAATTCCCTGTTTTTCCAGCAGCCCTGCGATTATCATGGCTAATCCCAAAGCAAGCACAGAAAAATCAAGGCTGTTTTTGAATATCTTTAAAAATCCCGCAAGCGCTTTTGAGCAAATTAAAAACAGAGCAGTTGCACCTAACCAAATCCCGAATGCTTTGCCGGCAAGTAAAAGAATTCCCCGTGCAGAAAATCCGTCTCCTGTATTTGAAACGGTAACTACTCCAAGCACTATTGCCAAAAGGATAATCCAGAGAACATCTTCTATTACGCCTGCCGATATTATTGTAACTCCTTCCGGAGAATGCATTTTTTTACGCTCGGAAAGTATCCGCGCCGCAATGCCGATGGAAGATGACATGGCTATTAACCCCAGAAACAGGCAGTGAGGATCCCAAAAAGAAGCATTTAGCAAAATCGCAGCGCACAATGTTCCTGCCGCAAAAGAAAGCAAAGCCCCGCTGATTCCAATTATGCTGCCGGCAAGGGAATACCGCAGAAACAGCCCAAGATCAGTTTCAAGGCCGGAGACAAAGAGCAGCACGATTGAGGCGACGGTAGCGAAAGCGTAAAGTTCGAGGCTTACGGGCAGCGAGTGAACTTCGGTCATTGCCAGCGGAAATATCCCGTTGGGAAATCCCGGCAGCGTTATACCGCCCAGCGCGTAAGGCCCGACAATAACACCCGCCAGCAGTTCCCCCAGCACCGAAGGTATTCCCAGCTTCTTTACCAATTGCCCAAACAGCCGCACCGCAAATAATATTATGCCAATCTGGAGTACCAGCCTGGCTACAAGTTCTGTAATTTGCATGATAAATCCTTTGATATTCTATGACTTGTAGGGGGGAATGTCTAGGGGGGGGAGAGTTGAAGATTGGCTTAGACTCTCGCAGAGGCGCAGAGGCGCAGAGGACGCGGAGGAAGAGGAGGAGGAAAAAGTTTTTACTCGCTAATTATAAATTTCTTAAATATTTGTTGACCTTTTCCATTATTTTAGACATCAACAGATTTAGCTTGCACTAGACTAATATTTTCATTTTTATTAATTTCCATTAATTTCTCTAATTTATTAGCATCTGTAATATCCTGATCCCTGCCTGCCGATCTTTTATTTATTATTAAGTCTTTTATAGAAATGATATTTAATTATTTGAATTTAAGAATTGTATAAAATCTTTGAAGTCTTCCGGTAGTTGCCTCTTTTCCATAAAAACACTCCCTTAAAAAAGTTACAGTTTCTATTTTTTCTTCTATTGAAGCATTTGCCCAATAAAAATCATCCATTTTATCGCTATCTTTTTGTGTTGTTATAACAATTTTAGTTCTATCCATCCTTTTTTCCATTTTTTATGCTCCTTTTTTTTTAACAATTCCATTATAAATTACAGGAGTTATTTCTGCTATATTCATATGATGAATTATACTACAATTATATCACAAAATCAAGGTGTCTGCTCTGTCAAGTAAATACCCGCATTTAGGAAAGATTTCATATCACCACTCCGCGTTCTCCGCGTCTCCGCGTGAGCCCTTTGCCAGTTTTACTCGTTAATAAATTTACTAAAATATTGGGTTACCATCCCGCCGTTTTTTTAAATACTTGCCAAATATGTTTTAATTCTGTTATAATGTATTACAGGAGAGCAATATGCCGCAAACCATGACTTTAGATGAAAGATTTGACACAATAAATAAGGCATTTACATTATTAAATGCTGGCGATAGGGAGGGATATAGTTGCCTGATAAGAACAATCCCCATGCCCACATATCTGGCAAAAGTAGCCAAAGAAACAATGGGCGTAGATTTTCTTACAAAAGGCGGTTGGAATCTAACAGAAGTTGAGGCAGAATTTGGACGCGACTGGCTTAATAAGTAAAATATATGAAGCGGCACTTACCATAGACTCTGGAAGAAAAGGCTTTGCAATCAGAGGAAAAGCAGATGAAGGTCGCTTGTTTTATGAACAAGGTATAGCTGAAGCGTTATCCGCTTTCAGGGATGCTCAATCCACTGTCGATCCGCAAATTATCGCTCTTGTTGAGTATACCTATCTATCATTGGAGTTAAAATTTTGTGATAAAACAGATACAGACACTTTTGGCAGCCTGACACAGGCAATTCAAAGTTTTAAAGACGCTCTTCTTGCACTAAAAATTGCAGAAGATCCGCCCTCTTATAAAATTGCTGAACAAACATATCCTAACGATAAAAAACACAGGGTAAAAAATTTCCCAAAAGACTCTTATCATATTGCCTGCGGTTCTCACAGAACAAGACTTCTAAACTTTACCCGTACCCCAGGTGTAGACACCATAGAAAAAACTCTTCTTAAACAACGTAGAGCGAATCTATCCACAGCCCAAAAAGGTTATATTGAAAAGCAGAAAAAAGCGCTTTTGCCTAATTAGCCCTAGAGATAAAAAATCAGATCACCTAAATTAGGTAACAGATCTCATCTTGCAATTTCTAATAAATATTAACAAATGATAGTTTTAAATTGTCATATGAAAATAAACTAAATAATGTAAAAGGCATCACCAAATTTATGTTGACAATATTATAAAAATATAAGTAAAATAAAAGACAAAGAGGCAGTTATGAAAAGAGTAGTATTCATTTATTTCCATATAATACAAAAAATGAATATATGATGTCTGAAGATTTTGGGATTATAAAACAAAGCGGAGATAATCATATTCATTATTATGTTGGCGATGAAGAAGTACCTGGAGTAAATTGCCATTTAATATTTAATAATGGTTTATTAAAATCAATTAAAATGAACTTTTATACGGGTTAATTGGTTTGTGTTTTTCGCTCACTTAAAAACAACCCCGAACTGGCGGCAGACCATTTGTGCTGCTCTGCGGCCGGAGGTTAATGCAACCGGCAAACCTCCGGGAGATACCATTCTGTGTCCTGCAAAATACAGACCTGTTATGTTTTTAACAAATCCGGGATATGCTTTCATTTTGTCTGTTGTGCCGGCTACTGTCATCCATGAGCCGTGATATGCTCCTGTATACCGTTCGTAGGTTAAAGGTGTTGCAATGTCGATGGCTTCTATTTTGCCTTCTGCCTGCGGGTATTTTTTGCAGATAACACGGCTGATTTGATTTGCAAGATTTTGCTTTTCTTTATCGTAGAGTCCGTCTTCTTTTGCTTTTTTCCAAAAGTCATAGGTGTCGCTTATTAACGCAGAAGTAATTACGGTGCAGCCTTCCGGTGCGTATCCATTATAATCTGAATAATTGTAAAAACTGATTTCTGTTATTGTTTTTCCGGCGTATGTAATGGGTTCGTTTAGTTCCCATGCAGGAATCGGCATATGAGGAATTGCCGCTTTGATACCTACGCCTATAAAAGTGCAGGCAACCGGTTTGGTATTAGCGCAAAGATTGGTTATCCATTCATCATCCGGCGGTGTATCAAATAATTGATTAACCGCCGCTATTGTTTCCTGAGTAACAATTACGGCATCGGCGGCAAGGGTACCGTTTTCCAGAGTGACGCCGGTTGTAATTCCGTTTTCTATGTTTATTTTTTTTACCTTTGTTTTAAGAAGAAGTTTCCCGCCAAGATCTGTAAAAGTTTTTGCCATTCTTTCTGCCATGGCAAGAGACCCGCCTTCCGGGTACCCGCCGTCTCCTGTGTTAAATGTTGCCAATGTGGCGATCAAAGCTATAGCAGAAAACTCCTCCGGTACTATATTAAATAAACGCCGTAAGCCCGGATGCTCAAACTGCCTTGCGTATTGTTTGCATGATATTTTTTTTAACCTGCCGATTCTGGTTATTGCGGGCATCATTTTTAACATGGCGCCGGTTGATATACGTTTGGGATTTTGCGATTTAACGCCTTTAATATCATATACAGGCATTTGAAAACAGGAAAACGCCTTTACATCTTTTACCAGACGATGCAGCAGTTTTTTATCGTTAGGTGACAATCCGGAAAACTGCGCGGCGGTTTTATCAATATCCCGGTACAGATAAATAACTTGACCGTTATTTTCAACTGCATAAAAGGGATCCGATAGTAAAATTTTTACATTTTCGCCCAATGCACCGGTTTCTTTCCATACCTGATAAAAATTTGTTTTGGAATTTGAGCCTGTAAGCCAATGAACTGCTCCTTCAAATAAATAACCTTTGCGTTTCCAGCTTGTGCACATTCCCCCGGGTATATTGTGCTGTTCGCATATTGTAACATCAAAACCGCTTCTTTTCGCATAAATCGCGGCGGACAATCCGGAAATGCCTGCCCCTATAACTACTATCTTTTTCATTCTGCTTTATTCTGACTGTATTTAGGTATTTTGTCAAGCAGATTCAACGGTTAATCTTGACGTAACAATTATTTATAGTGTAAAATTATTTATGTATTAATTGGAAATTTATGGAGTAAAAAAAAGATATATGGAAAATTCTGCAAATAGTAAAAAGATTGCAAAATATCTAAGATGGATTATTCTTGGAATTATTTTAGGCGGATCGATGCTGATCCATTTTCTGCATTTATTTGCCGGTCAAAGATTTCCTTCTGTTCATGCGATATGTCCATTGGGCGGACTTGAAAATTTGTGGACATGGATTGCCGGCGCCGGACGCGGCAATATACAAAAAATAACCAGCGGAACCATGACATTGTTTTTCTTTATGCTTTTTTTTGCAGCGCTTTTTGGCAGGGCATTTTGCGGAAATATATGTCCGTTCGGCGCATTGCAGGAATTATTCGGGAAATTCTCCAAAAAGAAAATACAGCTGCCAAAGAAGTCAGATAATATTTTACGATTTTTTAAATATATTGTTTTGATTTTTATTACTGTCATGGCATGGGTTACAGCAACTTTATGGATTTCTCCCTATGATCCCTGGGGCGCTTTTGCGCATATCTGGAGAGGAAAAGAATTGTTTCACGAATATGCAGCAGGTTTCGTTATTCTTTTAATTGTGCTTGCGGCATCTGTATTTATCGAAAGGTTCTTCTGCAAATACCTTTGTCCCGCCGGAACTGTATACGGAATTATCGCAAAAATAAGTCCGGCAAAAATAAAACGCAGCGGCTGTTCGCAGTGCGGGTTATGTTCAACAGCCTGTCCTATGAACATTGATACTGCAAAAATAGAAACGGTAAAATCTGCCGAATGTATAAAATGCAATCAATGTACAACTGCCTGTAAATCAAAAACAAGCGATATACAAATGACAATTTTTCGCAAAGCAATTAAACCGCTTGGTTTTGTTATAATAATTGCAGCGGTATTTTTTGGAAGTTTGTTTATATTTGACAGAACCGGTTTTTTGCGGGTAACTGTTCCAACGCTTGAGTCTGTGCAGGAAAGCGGAAATTTTCTAAAAATTAAAGACATTCGCGGATCAATGAGTATTGAGATAGCCTCTCAGTATGTTGACATGGAATTAGATGATTTTTATGATCTAATGGAAATACCAAAAACAGTGCCGAAAGAAACATGGCTGCGGGATATTTCCCAGTTTATTCCCGGTTATGATTTTCACGTAATTAGAGATAGCAGGTAAAATATGGAGGTTAATAATATGGATAACAAGGAATACTTCACCCCTTTAGACATACTTTGGTTTAAAAATGTAAGCGACCCTGAAAGGGGAGAAGCGTATTTAAATTTAACAGACGATATTTTTTTGCTTCACTTTCCAAATGAACAAAAAGGCAATGTGTTATCACCAGGTGTTAACGAAATAATACTAATATATCAAAGGGTCAATGATATTCCTGCATTTACTCATTTAGTAACTCCTGTTGATAATGAATTAGTCGATGAAAACAGAGACGAATTCCGTTATGCAAGACGCGTCAGGGTTATTGCGAAGACAAACAATGATAATTTTATTCCTGTAGAAGAAACACTGTGGAAAAGGGTAAAAAAATCAGGTATTACTCAAGGTAATGCCTGTAATATCAATAATATTAAAAATATAGGAAATATTGAAGAACTTCAATTAGATATTTGGAATAGATTTTACGGATATTTCATCAGTGAAGAACAAGAATCAGAAAAAGCTACCTCTGCTGCTATTGCCGATCTTGAATTAACAAATCCTGATTTTAATGTTACAGAAGGAGGATTATCTCTTGTTTCTCATATAGTTAAAGAAAGAAATAAAAATATTGTAATTGAAAAAAAACGAATAGCAGCCAAAAACAATCAAATGATATGTGAGGTGTGTAATTTTTCTTTTGCTGTAACTTACGATGCAGATTTTATTGAATGTCATCATCTAAATCCAATAAGCCAGGGAGGGGTAAGAAAAACTAAATTGGAAGACCTTGCATTGGTTTGCTCAAATTGTCATAGAATGCTGCACAGAAAATTCAACGAAAAGTATCTGTCTATTCAACAATTGCAGGAAAGAATGAGTAAAAAATAATCAGCCAAAAAACAAATGCTCAACAAGTATTTTTATCCCGATAATAATCAGAACCGCTCCTCCGATAAACTCTGCTTTGGATTTGAATTTAAGCCCAAACTTATTGCCAACCATTACGCCGCCTATCGAAATTAAAAATGTGGTAAAACCAATAATTATAACAGCAATGATTATGTTAATCCGGAAAAAAGAAAATGTTATACCTACAGCCAATGCGTCTATGCTGGTAGCCAGCGCCAATAAAAACATTTTAATAAAATGAAACGATGCTTCCTTATTTTCAGTTTCCTCTTTGGAAAAACTGTCTTTTATCATTTTGCCGCCAATGAAGCAAAGCAGCAAAAAAGCAATCCAGTGGTCAAAAGCCATGATTTTAGCGGCAAACAATGTTCCCGCAAAATATCCTATAAGTGGCATAATCGCCTGAAATAACCCAAAATAAATACCCGGGATAAAATATTCTATTTTTTTAGGTTTTTTTACGGATAAGCCCAAAGTAATGGAGACGGCGAAGGCATCCATTGATAGGGCGATTGCGATTAGGGTTATTTCTAGTATGCTCATTTCTGTATTATATCATAATTAACAAACTTTTCTATATGTGAACCGTCATGGCGCGCGGCGTGCGGGGAAAACATTTGCAAAGAGTCTGCTCCGAAGCCCTGACCGCTAAAATTTAGAAGTTAGAATACAATCATATTTAGCTTTACTGATTTTAGCGGTCAGGTCTTCTCCGCAGGGAACGGCAAAAATTGTTTTCCCCGCCCGCCGCCCGCCATGCCGGTTCACGAAAGCAAGTTAATGATTGGAATTTGCCTTACTTGACAATCATTATAAAAAATTATAAAATTTCAAATTATGGAGGAAATGTATGGAAATAGATATAACATATGATATGAGAAAAGACTCAAATGGCAATGATCCAGATGGTTTTAGCAAAACACTAAAAATGTATAATAAATATTTATGGAGCAAAAAATTACCTAATGAAAAGGAATTTAATCTTACAGATAATGTTGAAGGAGTTTATCTATACCATAAATCTGAATTGGGGGAATATCACTTGTCAAGCGATGCATTTATTCAAACATATAGTACTTGGCAGCGCACAGAAGATTTGATAAAGCAAATACCAAAAAATGAATTGGAATATTTTGATTATATATCTTACACAATTGGCGGAATTATTCTTTATCCCAGTAATATGATAAATGGTATGAATACAATGAATCAAGAAAGAGGAAAAAATTATCATATAAACGATAGAATGGATTTAACATTAGAGTGTATAAGAAGATACTATAATAATGAGGATAGCCCATTATTCCAAACAATAAAAAGATACGATGATTTTTTTAAACTATTTACTAATTTTAAAGGTTATTGTGATTATTTTTTACTGCAAGATTTAGTAATAGAAAATTATTCTAAAGTGAATTTCTTTTTAAAACCATTTATTGGCTTTACATATAATATTTTACCAAAGAACACAGCAGAGTATTATGAATATAAAGAAAACAGCATTAATTTTGTAAACAAAAGAAATAATAGAATATTGGAATATTGTAGATCGTAGTAAAAACGGTAGCTGCTACTATCCAATTGCATCCCGCGTAGCGGCGACAGTTGCTTCCCTCCACTTTAATCAGAAATGTATGCCCAGAAATATACTTGAGGGGTGTCAGGGGCAAAAAGCGACGTGTGCGGAGCGCACGGCGCTTTTTGGCCGCTGACAGGACCCCAAGTAAGATCTTTAGGCATACATTTCTGAATAGGCAGTGCGTTAGATTTTAATTAGGCCAAAGATTACTAGCGGTCGCCTCATCAGTCTTGCGCCAGAACTGACTGCGTCCAATGCCCAAGCCAATTTCGCCGCGCATTTCCAGCATATCCTGAGTGAATGTTCTGCTGCCTGCTCTGCTTCCTGCCGGGCGGAAAATTATTCTGCAATTATAGAACTTTCCGTCTTCCGGGTTAATTATTTTTCCGCCGCTCCATTCGCCGTTTCTGGTGTTTTTGGTAAGACCGTAAATCCAGGGAGGACCGGCAACCTGCATTGTGTTAACTCTTCCGGGAAGAGGAAACCCATCGTACCTTTCCCTTAATTCGGTGGCTATCGTGCCGCGCGGTTGGTCAGCAAGGGACAAGATTTTTCCGTAAAGCATGTTGTTTTCGATGTAAATTTGCCAGCCTGCGGTCATTCTGTTGGTGTTTTCGTCAATACTGATCCAGTAACCTACAACCGGGTCATCCTGAGCAAAACACACGGCAGCAATTGATAAGCAGATTAATAAAGTGATAATTTTTTTCATTTTTTTCTCCTTGGGGTTAACCCCTATAGCCTCATTCTACCCTGTACGTAAAAGCCTTGCAAGAGTATAATAATCCTATGGAAATTCGAAAGAAACTTTTTGGCATACTTTCCAACGGAAAGAAAGTAAAATTGTATACTCTTAAAGCAGGGGATTTAAAGTTTTCTTTGATAAATTACGGCGCTTCATGGACCTGCCTGACTGTGCCTTCAGGGCGGGGGAAAGATGATATACTGCTGGGTTATTCCGGTTTGGAAGGATATTTAAACAATAAACCGTATTTAGGCGTTACTGTCGGGCGTTTTGCCAACCGCATCAAAGGCGCAGCTTTTAAACTTAACGGAAAAACATTTAATATAGACGCAAATGAGGGAGAGAACTCCCTCCATTCAGGCTGGAGAGGTTTTGATAAACTTGTCTGGAAATCCGAAGCATACGAAGAAAATGAAGGTGTTTACGTGCGCTTTGAACTGGACAGCCCCGACGGAGACGGAGGTTTTCCGGGGAACTTAAAAGCTGTGGTTAGCTATGGTCTTACAAAATCAAATGAGATAATCTGCGATTACCGCGCAAAATCAGATCAGCCTTGTCCTGTGAACCTTACCAATCATGCGTATTTTAATCTTGCAGGGGAGGGGAAAGGAGACATTCTTTCTCATGAACTTATTCTGCCCTGTTCTTCGTATCTGGAAATTGACAAGCAGAATATTCCTACAGGCTGCATTGTTCCTGTTAACAATACCAGGTTTGATTTTAGAACACGCAGAAAAATAACTTCAGATTACGATCATTGTTTTTCGATAGACGGCGTAACCGGCAAATTGCGTCCCTGCGCGGAAGTTTATGAACCTGTTTCCGGCAGATCCATGAAAGTTTATACAACTCAGCCGGGCATTCAATTATATACAGGAATCCATTTAAAAGATGTAACTGGCAAACAAGGTTCATGTTATTCAAAAAATTCCGGTTTCTGTCTTGAAACCCAGCATTATCCCGATGCGCCGAACCAAAGCGTATTTCCGCAGAGCATTGCCGCCCCGGGAAAAGAGTACCACGAAAAAGCAGTTTTCTCTTTTGCCTGGTGACTAATTCTCAATTTCTATTTTTTTAATAATGAGTTTATCGATTCTGTTGCCGTCCATTTCTTTTACTGTGAACCGATACCCCTGGTATTCGCAGCTATCACCTTTAACAGGAAGTTCACCGGCTAGGTGAAGAATGAAACCGGCAAGCGTGTGAAAGTCGTCCCCTGCGGGAAGATCTGTCAGCGAAAGCGCTTTTGCCGCATCGTCAATGTTAAGAGTTCCGTCCGCAATAAAACTTCCGTCTTCCTGACGAACCAGCGGCTCCTTGTTGGCTGCCGGCAAAGATAGTTCGCCGACAATTTCTTCAACCAGCGCCCTTATGGAAATGATGCCTGCAAGACCTCCGTACTCATCCATAACAAACAAAAAATCAGTCTGTCCATGTTTAAAAGATTCAAATGCTTTTAAGGCGGTCATTGTCTCGGGAACAAACAGCGCTTTTTTCATAATTGCACGTAATCCTTGCGGATTTGGCTGTGATAAATCAAGAATAATATCTTCCAGATAAACAGATCCCGCAATTTCATCGGGGCTTCCGTCTGCAACAGGAAAACAAAGCTGAGAACGGTGTTTGTTTCCTTTGGACGCAAGCGCTTTTTCGCGTATTTCATTGTAGGGCATATTAATATCAAGCCATTGTATTTCTGAACGGTGCGTCATAAATGCGCCGACAGGACGATCCCCAAGATAGAAAACACCTTCTACCATGTCGCGTTCCTTACTTTCTACAATGCCCGATTTTTCTCCCTCAATGAGAGTGTTGCGAAGTTCATCCTGAAGTTCTTCTTCGGTTATATTGTTGTCGTCTATTTCTGCCTTAAATGCGGTTTTAAAAAAAGACGCAAACTTTAATGCCGGCAATGTAAAAGGAATCATGGGGAAGGAAAGAATTTTTATTATAGGCAGAAGAGAAGCGGCAATTTTTTCCGGTCTTGTTTTGGAAATTAATCTTGGGAGCGCATCGCCGAATAATGCGGCAAAAAGACCTATAATAAAAAGAGATAAATAAATGCTTACTCTGTTTGAAATACCGATATCGTTATAAACAGCAATATATGAGGCTGATATTCCTGCCCAAAAAGCCGCAAATACTCTGAGTATATTTATCCATAAGCGGCAGGTCAAAGATATTCTTTTGGGATTTTCCAGCGTAACAAGAACTGCTTTATAGCGTTTTCCGCTTTCTTTTTCCAGACGTGATTTTCTGCAAAAGCCAAGCGCGGAATCAAAAAGAGAAAAAACTGCGCTTAATATTATCAGTAAAATGGAAAAAATTAATAATAAAGTTATTACTGTGAAAAGGCTGTCGTCCATACTAGCTTTCTATCTCTGACTTGTTAAGCGGGCGTACGATTGTAAGCACATTTGCTGCGGTTTGCATTGTTTTAATTTTTCCGTCCGGCGTAACTTCGCCGAAAATTTGAACGACAGGGAAACGCGGGTTTTCCGGATTTATATCAACAACCTGCCCTTTTTTTCCGTTAGACAATAATACATAAAGACCGATTGGATAAATTGAAAGGGAGAGAACCAGCGCCCTTACAACAGTATCGTCGTATTGTTTGCCTTCGTTTTTTAAAAGTTCCAGCATTCCTGTGTAGCCGTCTTTTGCTTCCTTGTGCGGTCTCTTTGTGCTGAGAGCTTCGTAAGAACAGGCAACTGCAATTATTTTTGAATAAAGGCTGATCTTGTCACTTGTTAAACGCCGCGGATAACCTGTTGAATTTTCACGTTCATGATGTTCCAGGGCGGCAAGACATACTGCCAGCGGAAAATCAAAAGATTTAAGCAGACTGTAGCCCAATACCGGATGGGTAATAATCGCCTTTTGTTCTGCAGGGGTCAGCGCCCTTTGGCTAAGGTAAATATTCTGAGGCAGTTTTAACATTCCAAGTTCATGCACAATGGCAGAGACACCCAGCTCAATCAGTCTGTGATTGGGAAGCTTTATATATGTACCTATTATAATCGATAAAATTGTTGAACGAACCGAATGAATAGCAAGATAATTTTTATCTATGGAAGGTTCAAAGTTTTTTAGAATTCTCATAAGGAAACGCCGATCTTCTTTTATATACTCAACCATATCCCTGATTTTTTCGGTTACTTCTTTATAGTCCAGATCATTTGTAATGGTTGCCTTAATAAACATTTTTTCGGCATAGGCAATAAGACCGGAATAAAACTTGCTGGCTTTTTCCAGTTTATCAGAATCGGATTGCTGGGAATGGGTAACATAGGTTTCTTCATAAACGGTACTTTCCATTTCACCGGCAGGGGAGGAGGCGCTGGGAATGGCTGTATATTCCTTGTGCGGTTCACCCTCGCTTACCACCTTGTTATACTTCCATTTTTCCAGAAGGCTGATTAAATCTTCGGTAAACGGCATTTCCGGAGCGGTAAGGACAAAAGCCTCGTCCAGATAGACTATTTTTGAGAAAAAGCTTTTATTTTGAATTTCCTTTATCAAATAGTTATTCATGCCATCTTTCCCTGTCAGGTTGACGTAACATAATGTTTATTTTATGATTCCAACAGTATGTAATTATAGGAGCGCCCCCATTGAAATTTAAACACCTGATCATAGTATTTAGTATTATAATCTTAATCATCATATTAGTCACCGCCCTGCTGCCTATGATGCTGACAGGACCGGATTTTACGGTAAGTTTCAGGTTCCTGACCTTACCATTACTAATATTCATGGTTTTGCTCCTTGTGTGCATGGGTATATTTTTCTTCTATAATTATCGGCTTCTTTCGCTTCTTGAAAGAGAAGATTGGCCTGCTTTAGCCTACTATTTGGAGCAAAAAATCTATGTAAAACGCAAATATAATGCCCGATATGTGCGGCTTTTAGCCAGTTCATACCTTGTTATATCAGATTTTAACTCTGTAATAAAGCTGGAAAGCAAAGCTATGCTGGTAAAACCCTCGGTTGTAGACAAAAATGTACTGATTTTCGGCGCGGCAAGGATTTTAAGCAATAATCAGGCTGAGGCAACCGCCTTTTTTAAAACATATATGGAAAAGGGTAAATTAAAGGAAAAAGACAGCCAATGGGTTCGATGGTTTTACGGCTTTTCGCAGCTTCTTGCCGGATCTTTTAATCTGGCTCAGCCGGAATTTACAACCCTCGCTGTTTCATCCGGCGATGCTGTTATTACAGGTCTTTGCGCATATTTTCTGGAAAATACCATAATAAAAAATCTTGAAAATCCCGCAGGCTGTCAGGCTGCCGCAGGCTGCCAGGCTGCCGCAAAGAGCGGCAAAGATCGGGTTATTCAGGTTATAAAAAATCAGGAAAATTGGAATAAAGAGGTAGAAAAAATCAGCGGCGAGATTCATGTTGCCATTATAAGAAAATATATTGATGAAGCCGGAAAATGGCTTTTTAACAATTAAGGAATAATATATGAGAAATATCGAAAAATCAGTAAAATTTGAAAATGTCTGTTACGACATTCGCGGACCGGTTCTCAAGGAAGCAAAACGGCTTGAAGAAGAAGGTTTTAAAATCATCAAACTAAACATAGGCAGCCCTGCCGCTTTTGGGCTTAATACGCCGGATGAAATTATTCACGATATAATTGTAAATCTTCCGAATGCTCAGGCTTACGGCGACTCGCGCGGACTTTTTGCAGCAAGAAAAGCTGTAATGCAGGATTTCCAGTCCAAAGGAGTGATGGATGTCAGGATAGAAGATGTTTTTATAGGGAACGGAGTAAGCGAGCTTATCTCAATGTCGATGCAAGCCTTGCTCAACTCAGGCGATGAAGTTCTTATCCCCATGCCGGATTATCCGTTGTGGACAGCGGCAGCTACTCTTTCCGGCGGAAAAGCAGTCCACTATCTCTGCGATGAATCCTCTGACTGGAATCCCGATCTGAATGATATCCGTTCCAAAATTACAGACAGAACAAAAGCCATTGTAGTTATCAATCCCAATAATCCAACCGGCGCTGTTTACGATCGTTCCATACTTGAAGGCATTGCCCAAATTGCAAGAGAAAAAGATTTAGTCATTTATGCCGATGAAATCTACAGCCGTATCATCTACGATGATGCGGTGCATATTCCCATGGCAACAATCGCGCCGGATCTTCTTACGATCAGTTTTGACGGCCTTTCCAAAACATGGCGTGCTGCAGGTCTTCGTTCCGGCTGGATGGTTCTTTCGGGCAACAAAAAATGCGCAGCCGATTATATTGAAGGTCTTGATATGCTTGCCAATATGCGCCTGTGCCCCAACATGCCTTCCCAGATGGGCATTCAAACAGCATTGGGCGGGTATCAAAGCATAAAAGATTTGATCCTCCCCGGCGGACGCCTGCTTGAACAGAGAGACACGGCATATAATATTGTAAATGAAATTCCCGGTCTCTCAGTTGTAAAACCAAAAGGCGCGCTTTATTGTTTTCCAAAAGTTGATGTAAAACGTTTTAACATAACCAATGACGAAAAGTTCATACTTGATCTGCTGCGCGATCAGCGCCTGCTTCTTGTTCACGGCACCGGTTTTAACTGGAAAAAACCTGATCATTTCCGCATTGTTTTCCTTCCCGATAAAGCCACTCTCACAGACGCAATGCGCAGATTACAAACATTTATGGGCAAGTACCGGCAGAGCTAGTTATGAAAAAGACACTCGTTTTTACCATCCTGCTTGTGACAGCCGGTTTGTTATTTGTTACCGGCTGCACCGGAAACAAGGTCCCTTTAAAAGGAAAATTTATTTTATCAGCGGCTGTAAGCATTCAGGATACAGGGCTCCTCGATTACCTTTTGCCTGTTTTCACACAAGAAAAAGGATGGGAAGCCGATGTTATAACCGTTGATCCCGCCGCAGCTTTGCAGATGGGCAGAGACGGCGATGCAGATGTGCTTCTGGTTCATGTTAAACAGAATGAAATTCAGTTCGTAAACGACGGTTACGGAATCGCCCGTTACGACATAATGTACAGCAATTTTTCTGCAGTTGACCCCAATCAGGATACTGCCGTGAACTACTACGGAATAATTCTTGTAAACCCCATGCTGCATCCGCACACAAATGTCGAAGGAGGGCTGGCTTTCATTGAATGGCTGTTAAGCGGCAGAGCGCAGGATTTAATTGGTCAATACGGAGAAGAAGAATTCGGCAGCGCTCTTTTTACCCCGAATGCAAGTTTGCTGGATTAGCCAAGTGTTAAGATTAGGTTT
>WQXG01000034.1 GCA_009784975.1 Treponema sp. | reverse complement strand
TTTTTTATATATTCAGAAAAATTAAAAGGAGTTTGAAATGAAAAACAAATTCAAGGTAATGGGAATTATTGCTCTTACTGTGTTACTGGTTTTTTCTCTTGTAACCTGTACAGACAACGGAAGTACCGGAGGTGGTGGCGATAAATGTAAATGTAACAATCCTTGTCTTGCCGTAAATTGCAATTGCACAGATTGTCCGGGTGGCATTGTCGATCCTGGCTGCGAATGTGCAGACCCATGTATTATTGCGGATTGTGAATGCACAGATTGCCCGGGAGGTTGTACAAATCATGATTGGGATTGGACACAAGATGCGACAGCGGCGACCTGCACACAGCCAAGCAAGGATACAGCGACTTGTAAAAATGCAGGCTGCACCGCAACGAATGAACAAGCAGGCAGTATAGAAGCGCTGGGACACGATGTAGCCGCGGTTGCGGCGACTTGCCAAGCGCCTGGCAATACAGGAGAAGGAACTTGCGCTCGTTGCGGTACAGATGTAGAAGGCAATGAGATTCCAATTAACGCAAATAACCATGTATGGGGAGAATACATACAGACAACACCGCCAACGTGTACAGCAAAAGGAATAAAGACACAAACTTGCACTCTTTGTCCAGCAGTAAATCCAGTAACAGAAGAAGGTGATGAAATAAACGCAAACAACCATGACTGGACTCTAAGCAGGGTACTAATAAGCGAAGGGGTGAATGCAAAAACTTGCAATAATAGCGGATGTAATGAAAAAAGCGATTTTGAATTTATATATAACATAGGAGATACAATTCCTGATAGAGGAATAATATTTTATGTTGCTGACGGTCAATCAGACAGACCGCTTGGCTTTACGGTTCAAGGTTATGGAACCCCTGTCGACGAAGGCTATTTTGCTGAATATACCGCATACTACCTTGAAGCCGCACCAGAAAATATTAGCGGTTATCCTATGTGGGCAGATGATAGTAATGACTTAATACCGGGTCTTTCTCAAGATTGGTTTGATGAAACAGATTGGGCAATAGGCAGAGGACGGTTGAATACAAGTATCATAATTGCCAGAGGAATTAGTCAATCATACACAACCCCTGCAGCCAGCGCTTGCGCTAATCTTAGAACAGGCGATAAAGATGATTGGTTTCTTCCAAGCATAAATGAATTACATGCTTTTATGCAGCTATATTGGTTTCCTCCAAGCATAAATAAATTAAATACTTTTATGCAGCTATCTGTACAACTATATAGAACTCCAGGATACTTGCATTGGTCTTCTTCGCAATGCGATGCTGAATACGCGTATTGTTATGATATCGAAGACTATGTTGAATACGAACCTTTTGCGTTTCAAAAGGACACCTCCTACATGGTCGGTTATGTCCGTGCCGTCCGGGCTTTTTAACCATTTAACCTTATTTTAGTGCGGTCGAATGACCGCACAAGTTAATCGAATATGAAACGAAGTTTCATGATAACCCTTTAACTATTAAAGGGGGTTTTTGCAACGAAGTTTCCAGCAGCAGGGGGAATTATTCCCCCTGCAAAACTTTATCTCTGCCGAAGGCGGAAAATAAAATAATTTTATAAAGATCGCCAGATAGCGATCTTTGATATCTGCGTCTTTCCGCAAAAATCATCAAACAAATTCTTCCTCCGCGCTCTCCCTAATTATTGTCTATTTTATAATTGTTAAAAACAAATGAACATTGTACAGGCGCTCACGGCAGCGGGCTCAGAGTAAACTCTGTCAGAAAAAACATCTTGCGAAATTCTTCGGTGAAGAGACCGAGCGCAGCGAGAGGCTCGGAAGCGAATTCTTGAGGTTTTTTTTCTGATGCGAGAGGAAATAAATTCGATCATAACTACTTGACATTTGTAAAGCATCTATGGTATGTTGGTTTTATGGAAAATGAAATAATTCCGATTCAAAATATAATTTATGAGCTTCGCGGACAGAAGGTAATGCTGGATAGTGACTTGGCAAACCTGTATGAAGTAGAAGTTAAAGCTCTTAATAGGACTGTTAAACGTAATATTAGGCGTTTTCCTGACGATTTTATGTTTCAACTTTCCGCAGATGAATGGGACAATTTGAAGCGCCAATTTGGAACTTCAAGTTTGCGGTACCATTTTGGCACCGCAAAAATGGTCGAAAAAATCAGGTATAACCCTTATGTCTTTACAGAACAAGGAATTGCAATGTTATCGGGATTACTAAATAGCGAGATAGCCATAAATGTAAACATTCAAATAATGCGTACTTTTAATAAATTACGCCAATACGTAATTTCCCAAAGCAATACCACCGAACAAATTACCGAACTTAGAAAACTCTTAATGCTTCACATAGAAAACACCGATTATAAATTCTCAGAACATGACAAGGCAATAAGGCAAATTTTACAAGCATTAAATAATCTCATAGAAAAACCAAAAGAAACCAAAACAATAGGCTTTCGGTAACACAAAAGTGTCAGACACAATCTAATTACTGCCGGAGAGACTGCACGCCGCAGGTGTGCTGGCTCATAGGCAGACTCTTTGCAAATGTTTTGCCAGAGCTCTTACCCCTGCCGCTCCAAGGCGTACAGCAGCCACCTTTTGCAATTTGCTATCCCCACCCCCCCATCCTTTATTTTTATTTGCTATTTTTAACATTACTGAATAGCCAGCACCCTGCGTAGTGCTCTGTTGCTTTTATGCGGATAATTGAGTATCATTACAGCTAGAGGAGTATATTATGCAAGAAATATCGAATTATATAACTATAGATCCTGAGGTATGTTTTGGTAAACCTTGTATCATTGGGACTCGTATTAGTGTTGGGAGTATATTGAATTGGCTTTCAACTGGTATGACAATTAATGAAATTATTGAAGATTTTCCAGAATTGAAAGAAATTCATGAATATTGCCAGAATAACCGTCAGCCAGTTCCTGCAACAGGTAACGGACAAGGTAATTTTGTTGTAATGACACAAGAAATGTATGATGAAATGACTGGAAATAGCAGAAAAGAACTTTATAATGCTTTACAAGCAGGCTTAGATCAAATCAATAATGGCGAATATATTACAGAGGAAGAACACTTTAAACATTTGGATGAACTTAAGAAAAAACTGTAGAAGAAATGATGTAAGAAGAATGATCCCACGCTACCCCCCAACCACCCCCATCCTTTATTTTAATTTGCTATTTTTAAGTTAACTCGTTACCCAGAAATGTATGCCCAGTAAAATACTTGAGGGGTGTCAGGGGCAAAACGCGCCGTGTGCAGAGCGCACGGTGTGTTTTGGCCGCTGACAGGACCCCAAGTATAATCTTTAGGCATACATTTCTGAATACCCAGCACTTGTTAATAATTGTAAAACCATATACAATAAGAAAAATCAAAAATACAGGAAAAAACCATGGAATTAGTAAAAACCGGAAAAACCAAAGACGTTTACAAATCACCGGACGGCAACTATTTGTTCAAATTCAAGGACACAGTCACGGGGCATGCTCCCGGCGTATCCGATCCCGGCGGCAACAGGGTTGTGGGGTCGGTAGACGGGGTAGGGTCTGCAGCGCTTAAAATGTCGACTTTTTACTTTGAATTGCTTAAAAAGAACAATATTCCCACGCATTATGTGGGGTCAGATTTATCCAAAAACGAGATGATCGTCCGTCCTGCGGAGTTTTTTGGAAAAGGGCTGGAATTTGTGGTTCGCTATAAAGCGGTCGGCAGTTTTGTCAGAAGATTTGGTCTTTACTGCAAGGATGGCGATGAATTACCCAAGGTTTTCGAGGTTACCTTAAAAGACGATGAGCGCGAAGATCCTCCTGTTACAAGTGAAATACTTGAGGCGTTAAAGCTTTTAACGTCCGCCCAGTACAACGAAATACGCACTCAAACTGTTAAAGTCTGCGATATTGTCAGGGACGATCTTAAAAGCCGCGGTCTGGAACTTATCGATATCAAGGTCGAATTTGCCATGGTTGACGGAAAAATAGCGCTTATAGACGAGATAAGCCCCGGTAATATGCGTGTGTATCAGGACGGAAAAAAGGTTGATTATATAACGCTTTCCAGCCTGGTAAAGTAAGTTTTTTTAACAAATTTTACTGTTTTCTCTTGCAATGACTCTGTAAATAATGTACAATTATTCTGAGTCAGTTTGCGCTTGGGAGGGGAAAACTGAAAAAATCTGCAATAGCTTTATGCTTTTTATGTATAGGGCTTCTAATCCAAATAACGGTAATCTCTGCCCAGGAAGAACAAGTTCCGGTAGAACTTGCGGAAGATCCAATAAGAGCCGCTGAAGAAGCTTTGGTTTTCGGGGAGAGTACGCCTGCTACAGGGGCGATATCGGGTCCGTCACTATGGTCAATAATCAGAATGCTGCTTGTTCTGGCTCTTGTGGCAGCGGCTATTTACGGCATTGTCTTTTTATTCAGAAAAGGTCCCAAACAAACATTCAATGACGATCCCTTTTTAAAAGTTCTTGCCAACGCGCATCTTGGCGAAAACCGTTACGTGCATGTTGTTTCTGTCGGAAGCAAGGCATGGCTGGTTGGAGCAAGTCAGGGCGGAGTAAAACTTATAGGCGAGATAGAAGACAAGGAAATAATCGATGCGATGCTGGTGGAAGATTCAAGGAAGAGCGAAGCGCCTCCGGGACGTTTTCCAGATTTTATGCAGCTATTGCGCCGTTTTGGGGTAAAGACGCAGCTTACCCTGCCGGGCACTGATAATATCCGCAAACGCCGCGAAAGGCTTAAGGGACTTTAGATGCGCAAGATCAGATTCGCAGCGTTCGTGTGGTTCGCGGTAGTTACTTCTTTCCTTCCCGGTATTGTTTTTGCGCAGACGGAACCGTTTCCGGATATGTCGGTTCAGGGGACAACAAATCTTATAGGACCTCCTTCTGTTCCTGTAATTCCGTTTATCGACTTTGCGATTCGTAATCCTCAAAGCGGGCAGGAAGTTGCTTTTTCCCTGCAGCTTCTTCTTCTTTTAACAATTCTTTCCCTTGCGCCCAGCATTATCATCTTAATGACCAGTTTTCTGCGCGTTGCAATTGTACTGGATTTTATTAAACGCGCTCTTTCATTACAGCAGGTACCCCCAAATCAGGTTTTAATGGGCATCGCCCTTTTTCTGACTATTTTTATAATGTGGCCTACATTTAGTACAATTTATAATAATTCCATTCAGCCGCTCGCGGCAGGACAGCTTTCTGTAGAAAACGCCTACAGGGAAGCGGAAGCTCCGTTAAGGGTTTTTATGTTTAACCAGATGAGAGGCCGCCCCGATAACATACGGCTTTTTATGGATATGCGCGGGCTTTCCGCTCCGCATTCTTTGGCTGATGTTCCCACTTATGTTTTAATTCCGGCATTCATTTTAAATGAGCTAACCGTAGCTTTTAAAATAGGAATACTATTGTTTATTCCGTTTATTGTTATCGACATGGTGGTGGCAAGTACCCTTATGTCGATGGGTATGATCATGCTTCCTCCCGTTATGATTTCCATGCCGTTTAAATTAATTCTGTTCATCCTTGTTGATGGATGGGGGCTTCTGACGGATCAGATTGTCCGTTCATTTGGGCAGGTGATGTGATGAGTGTTGGTGATTTAATTGCCCTTTTACGCGGGGGAGTATTTCAGATATTGCTGATGTCGATTCCCTTATTGGTATCCGCATTGGCTGTTGGTTTGCTTATAGCAATTTTACAGGCGGCTACTTCCATCCAGGAACAAACACTTACCTTTGTTCCAAAAATAATTATTATTCTTCTTATGCTTGCGCTGCTTGGCGGATGGATGTTTACTTCTCTTGGAGATTTTACAAGAGGACTTTTTATGCGTATTCCGGAAATGGCGGGGTGATTGAGTGATAGAGAATGCGGTTTTACAGAATATTCTCTCCTTTGGACCGGTGTTTCTGCTGATCGCCGCAAGAGCGTTCGCGATGATTCAGGTTGCTCCTCTTTTTTCTTCTGAGGCTATTCCCCAGGCTGCCAAATTCGCGCTTGCAGGCTGCGCTGCTTTTGCTGTGCTTCCGTCCGCGGAAGCTTTCATGGCGGCTAATTCACCTGGCGGTCTTGTAACTTTACCGGGAGGCACTCTAAGCGATCTTCGTTTGGAAATTTTTTCTCTTCGTTTTGGCTTGCTTATTATCGGGGAAGCCATAATCGGTATTATTATCGGGTTTTTTATGACAATTATTTTTGCCTCTTTTTCTACAGCAGGGCAATTTTTCTCGCTGCAAATGGGCTTTGGCGCTTCTGAAACTTTTGATCCTGTTGCCCAGGTAGAAAATCCTCTTATGGGGCAATTTTTTAATCTTATTTCCATGCTGATTTTTTTGATTATTGGCGGTTTTCACAAGCTGTTCCTTGGAGGTTTCTGGCGTTCGGTGCAAACGCTTAATATTATATCTCTTGTTGAAGGCAGGGAACCTGTTGTAACAATGCTTGCTTCAGGACTTTCCCGGTTATTTGTTGACGCTATTATAATCGCGATGCCGATCCTTGGAACATTATTTCTTACATCTCTTACAACAGGATTAATTTCCAAAGCGGCGCCGCAGGTTAATATTCTTTCCGCAGGTTTCCCCATTTCTATTATTGCGGCATTCCTTTTGCTTTTTGTTTCGCTTCCTTTTATGATCGAAGCTTTTGAGCGTGTGCTTGATTCCGGTTTTGGCAGCATTCAAACTCTCTACACGCAAATTGGCAGGCAAATCACGGGGGGGAGGTAAAAATGAACAATGAACAATTAACAAAGATCAATGAACAATTAGCAAAATCACTGTTCACTGTTCATTGTTCTTTGCTCTTTGATCTCCAGTGGTTTTCTGATGAGAATGACGAAGACGCGCCGGGAAAAAATATTGACCCTACCGAATATAAGATTAAGAAATTACGGGAAGAAGGTCAGGTTGCCAAAAGCCAGGAGCTTGTCGGAGCAATCGGATTATTATTGTCAGCTTTAATTTTGCTGCTTTTGGCGCCTTCTATGCTGCGTACCTGCATAGAAATGATAAATTTCTTTTTTATGCGCGCTGTAGAACTTGACCCGTCAAAGGATGCGATTATTGCGGGAGTTTTTCTGCGGTACTTTGCAAGGCTTGTCTGGCCTATTTTGCTTGTTGCTTTTGTCGCCGCTGTTTTTTCCAATATTGCGCAAATAGGCGGGTTTCTGTTTACCACAAAGCCCATAACTCCCAATTTTTCCAAAGCATTGCCGAAATTCGGGCAGTATTTTAAACGTATTTTTTCTTCGGAAGGTGTTTTTAATTTAGCAAAATCTCTTGCCAAGATTGTTATTATAGGTCTTGTTGCGTTTTTATTTATAAACGGCGAGCTTGAAAAATTAATTAATCTTCAAAAATCAGATCCCTATTCAAGCCTTGTCTTTGTTGCCGGTATCGCTATACGGATGATTCTGGTTGTAGCGGTTTTATTGATTATTATTTCTATAGGGGATTTCTTTTTTCAGCGCTGGCGTTTTCGTGAACGGAACAAAATGACTCCAAAAGAATTAAAAGAAGAAATAAAACAGTATCAAACGGATCCGAATGTACAGCACAGGATACGATCCCGTTTTAGGGAACTTATGCGGCAAAATCTCGCGGAAATGGTTCCTAAAGCGGATGTTGTTATAACAAACCCGACACACCTCGCTGTTGCTTTGCAGTTTGATTCAATAACCATGCCGGGTCCGATGGTAATAGCAAAGGGTGAAGAAGAAATTGCGGCAAGAATTAGAAAAATCGCGCAGGATTATGAAGTGCCGCTTGTGGAAAATAAGCCGCTTGCCCAGCTCTTGTACCGCGAGATCAATGTGGGGCAGATTGTTCCCTATGAGTATTGGAAAGTGGTTGCGGCGATCATGAGAAAGGTAATGCACCTTAACGATGCAAGGCGAAGAAAACAAAAAACATCGAATCCTGCGGCGCAGAATGCGGCGTTTATGGAAGCGGTATAGGGAGGGATCCAGAGGATATTTATGGCAGATTTGGAAAACAGTAATTCGCGCAACCCTTTAAAATTTTTAAAAGATAATCTTCCCTCGATTACAGTTATAACTATTGTTATAGCAATCATTTTACCTCTGCCCACCTTTTTGCTGGATGCGTTTATGGCAATAAATCTGGTTTTTGCCCTTTTGATTCTTCTTGTTGTGCTTAATGCAAAAAAACCGACAGAAATAAGTATTTTTCCTTCTTTATTGCTGGTTTCTACGGTATTTGGTTTGGGATTGAATATTGCTTCTACCCGTCTTATTTTAACCAAGGGGGCAAATTTTGACGGCAGAATGATAAAGGCGTTTTCCAACTTTGTTGTAGGAACAAGCGGCACAGAAGGTCTTGTTGTAGGGATATTGATCTTTATCGTAATTATTGTTGTGCAGCTTATTGTTATTACAAAGGGAGCTACGCGTATCGCTGAAGTTGCGGCGCGTTTTACTTTGGACGCTTTGCAGGTAAAAATAATGGGCGTTGAAGCCGAATATTCTTCCGGAGCCATTGATGAAGCAGAGGCAAAAAGGCAAAAAGCCGAGATACGCGATGAATCCAATTTTTACGGGGCGATGGACGGAGCAAGTAAATTTATTTCCGGTAACGTTAAAGCCGGTATTTTTATAATCGTATTGGAAATGCTGGGCGGTTTTATTATCGGTTCTGTATTGTACGGTGAACAAAATGTAGTTCCTCTTTATATTGGGCTCGCAATAGGAGACGGACTTGTTACCCAATTACCTGCGCTTTTAATTTCTACTGCCATGGGTATTGTTGTTACTAGAGCGTCTGCGGCAGGTGATTTCTCTGATCAGTTAATTGACCAATTGTTTAACAAGGATGCCAAGATTTACTGGATTTGCGCGGCTGTTCTTGTATTGCTTTCCGCTCTGCCTGGTTTCCCGTGGTATGTGCTGGTTCCAATTGCCTTATTGGTTGCGTATAACGCATACAGGCTTGGGATAAAACAAAAAGCCATACGGATAGGCGGAACTCCTGCGGGACCCAAGCAGACAGAACCGGTTAGGGCTCCGGAAATTCCGCCTGTGGTTCCTCTGGATATTCTTTCTTTGGATCTCGGCTATGGACTGGTTACGCTTGTTGAAAGAGAGAAAGGCGCGGAACTTTTGGAAAGGATATCGGGTGTAAGAAACCAAACCGCCCTTGATTTGGGATTTCGGTTTCCCAAAGTACGCATTCAGGATAATGCGGGGCTGGAGCCTTCTGAATACTGCTTTAAATTAAAGGGAGTAAATGTAGGAAGAGGTAAAATCCGCACAGGATATTATTTATGTTTAAAACCGGGAAATTCCGCGACAGATATTGAAGGTGAAAAAACAGTAGATCCTGCCTTTGGGCTGCCTGCTATCTGGGTTGCCCATGAAAGAAGAGACGAAGCCGAAAGAGCAGGGTACACGATAGTAGATCCTCCGTCAATTATCGCAACCCATCTTACAGAAATTGTCCGCAGGTCTGCTGCGGATATTCTGGGTCTTGAGGATACTCAGGTTATCCTTAACGCAATGCGCGAAAATTATCCCGCTCTTGTAGAGGAAGTAATGAGAACAGGCGAAAACGGTATGCGCGTACTGGAAATTCAAAAAATATTTCAGGGGCTTTTGCGGGAAAGGGTTTCCATCCGCAACAAGGTTACTATTTTGGAAGCAATCGCCGAATACGCGCCTGTTTCCAGAGTGTCATGGGTTCTTGTAGAAAAAGTAAGACAGGCGCTTGCAAGCCAGATTTGCCAGCAATATGCAGATTATGATCGCAAGGTGCGCGTACTGGGACTGGAACATTCGCTTGAACAGAGAATTATAGATTCTGCGGTTAAAACACAAATGGGAATCAGAGCTGCTCTTGAGCCTGCGCTGCAGCAAGCCTGGATTAAGGCGGTTTGTAAAGCTGTAGCCGCTGTCAGGCAAAAGGGGTGGATGCCTGTTATTGTTTGTTCTGAAGCGGCGCGTTATCTTGTAAAAAATTCTACAGACAGGGAATTGCCGGATTTGGCAGTTTTATCAATGAATGAAATATCACCGGAATTTGTTTTTGAATCGGTGGGTATGATTAAAATAGAAGCAGCATCAACGGAGTAAAATGATGGAAATTTACACAGAACAGGGCGAAAGCAGAAAGGAATGCGAATTAAAAATCCGCGAAAATCACAAACAGCCCTATCGGATTCTCAGGGAAAAACAGATAGATATCGGCGGCTTTTTGGGGTTCTTTTCAAAGCCGGGAGTTCAGGTAGAATTTATTCTTTCCCGGCAGCAAAAAGAATCTTCTCCTATTTCTGATAACAGGCAGAATCTGGAAGAAGTAAAAAGAAAAGTTCTTGCCGCCGCTGCAAGACAGTATGAGGCAAAAGGCGGGTTTGAAAAAGGCAAAGAAGCGTCGCAGGAAATTTTAAATTCCATAAATGAAATTAAAGAAACAATTGCAAACGGCAGACAGGAACATCCTGCCTTTACGCAGGTAACAGAGCTTTTAAAAATAAATGATTTTTCTGACAGTTATATAAAAAAAATTCATGCCCGCCTGCGGAAGGAGATGTCCATATCTGAACTGGAAAATCCTTCTTTTGTGCAGGATCGTCTTCTTGAATGGATAGGGGAGAGCATCAGCATCTACAATGAGACAACGTATCAAAAACCCAGGATCATGTCTCTTGTAGGTCCTACGGGAGTTGGTAAAACCACAACAGTTTCCAAGCTTGCAGCTATTTACGGCATCGGCACCGATGGTATTCCCGCCATAGATGTTAAAATGATTACGATTGACGCTTTCCGTATTTGTGCAAAAGAGCAGCTTGAACAAATAGGCAGCATTATGCAGATACCCGTCTGCTGCGTTGACAATAAACATGATCTTAGAACACAGGTTGCTCTTCGCAGCGAAGATACCGATCTTATTTTAATTGATACAATCGGTAAAAGCCCAAGGGATGCGTCGAAGCTGGGAGAAATGAAGGAAATTCTGGAAGGAGCGGGAAGAAGAACAGAGTTTCATCTTGTAATCAGCGCAACTACGAGTACTTCCGGCATAGAAAATATTATGCAGCAATTTGAACCGTTTAACTATAAATCTGTTATATTTACCAAGTTCGATGAAACAGACCGCATTGGCAATATAATATCGGCTCTTGCAGAAAAGAGAAAATCGGTGTCTTTTATCACAGACGGGCAGACTGTACCTGTAGATATAAGAAGGGCATCTGTGATACGCTTCCTTATGAATCTTGACGGTTTTAAAGTAAACCGTGAAAAGCTGGAAATACGTTTTCCTTCAGGTGAAGCAGATCAATTTAGGTGGAAATAGGAGGCAGTTATGGAAGACCAGGCAGAAAAATTACGGGAAATAATGAAACGGAAAAAAGACGGAGTTAACGCAAATCCTGTCAGCGCAAGACTTTCTTCAGCCGCAAAAACGCCTTCAAAGTCGTCTGATAAAGCCAGGATAATTACGGTTACTTCCGGCAAGGGCGGCGTTGGAAAAACCAATCTTTCCGTAAATATGGCTCTTGCGTTTGCAAGGCTTGGAAAAAAAGTTGTTGTTATGGATGCAGACCTTGGGCTTGCAAATGTCAATGTAATGCTTAATATGATTCCAAAATATAACCTTTACCATGTAATTAAAAAACAAAAAACAATTCGGGAAATCCTTGTAGAAACCGAATACGGCATTTCCATTGTTGCCGGCGCTTCGGGATTTTCGCAAATTGCCAACATGGGCGAAGAAGACAGAAAAGATTTTATAGCAGAGCTTGATACGCTTTCCAATGCGGATATCATCATTATAGATACAAGCGCCGGTGTTTCCAGCAATGTTCTGGATTTTATTGCAGCCGCAGATGACGCTGTGATTATTACCACTCCCGAACCTACGGCAATAACTGACGCTTACGGGATAATCAAGATAATCGCGACAGAATATGACTCGCTTAATATGGGATTAAAGCTTGTCGTAAACCGCGCAAAGGGAGCAGCGCAGGCAAAAGGCGTCGCAGACAGGATGATCAATATTGCAGGTCAGTTTTTAAATCTTAAAGTTGATTATTTGGGTTTTATTTATGACGATCCGGCGGTTCAGCAGGCGGTATTTACACAAAAACCATTTATGGTTGTAGCTCCAAAGTGTCAGGCAAGCAACTGTGTTCAGCATATTGTAGATCGCATGAACAGGAATAAGCCTGAGGAAACAACCGGTTTTAGCGCCATGTTAAAAAGATTATTCGGCCAATCACAGGATAGGGAAAGGCAGTGACAAATTTTAAATGGGGAATAATAGCTTCAATCGCCGCATTTGTAGTTTCCATTTTGTTGGGAATAGTCTCCGGCGTTGGCGTATTTCACATTATTATAAGGGCATTTATTTTTACAGCGGTATTTTTTGGACTTGGGTTTGGTCTTCGTTTTGTAATAAACAGTTTCTTTCCGGAGCTTCTTTTTGGCGGCGATTCGGGTAATAGCGAAGAGCAGCCGGGGCTAGAACAGCCGCGCGTGGAAAATACAGGCGAATATGCTGTGCCGGAATTGTACAAAACCGCGGATAATTCTGAATTAGGCAACATAGAAGAGTTAATTTCCGGGGTTTCCCCCAGAGTCAGGTCTAGCAGCCGATCAGAAGGTGTAGACCGAAATGCAGAAACAGGTTATAATAATATGGTTGGAATTCAGGATTTCCCTGAAGCATTGTCTTTTCATGAAGATAGTATTTCTGAGGAAAAATCGGCGGCTGATAAGCCGCATTTTACCCCAAGTTTTGGGGATGATTCCGGCCTGGGAGGATTGCCGGATTTGGATATGATGGCAAGAGCTTTTTCTTCCGGTTTTAGCCCGACAGGATTTCCGGTTCAGAGTACGCCAAGGTTCGAAAGTACCCCTTTTGTGGCAGCTGCCCCAATTGAGGATTTGGAACCGGCGCCCCGCAGAGGCGGCAATAAACCTGAACCGATGAAGGGTGATTTTAAACCAAAAGAATTGGCAGAAGGTATTAGAGCGGTTTTAAGCAAAGAGAAATAATTTTATGGAAGGTTTTTAGAATGCCGGTGCAAACAATGAGCCCAGAGCAAATTTCCGTAACGGAAAAGACAGAAGAAGAACTCTGGCGGCAGTACCGTAAAACAAAAGATCCTGCGATACGGGAAGCTTTTATAAAACAATATGCCCCGCTTGTAAAATATGTAGCCGGAAAAATAGCCGTTGGAATGCCCAATAATGTGGAATTTGAAGACCTTGTCGGTTATGGATATTTCGGGCTTATCGACGCGATTGATAAATATGATCCGGATAAAAATGTAAAATTTAAAACTTATGCTGTTACCCGTATAAGGGGCGCCGTATTTGATGAACTGCGCCTTATTGATTTTGTACCGCGTTCGGTAAGGCAAAAAACACGCGAAATAGAATTAACCATTTCCAGCCTGGAAGCCCAGCTTGGAAGAGTTGCCACAGATCAGGAAGTAGCCAAAGCAATGCGCATGGACGAAGCCGAATATATGAAAACCATTCAGAAAATTTCGGGAACATCCATTATTTCCCTAAATGATTTATGGTACTCCGGCGATGATAACGATAAAGTTTCCATAGCAGACAGCATTGAATCACCTTCCAGCCTTAATCCGGATGTTGTTGTTGTTAACGAAGAAATCCGCCGTGTTATTGTAGAGGCTATCAATGAGCTTCCGGATAAAGAAAAGAAAATACTTGTCCTTTACTATTACGAAGACTTAACATTAAAAGATATTGGGCGTGTTCTGCAGGTAACAGAATCAAGGGTTTCCCAGCTTCACTCCAAGGCAGTTTTGCATCTTAGATCAAAACTGACTAACATTAGAAAAGGTATCGTTTGAGGTTAGTATGATTGATTTTGTCCAGCTGCAGGAAATTGTTAAACAGCATCTGGAACAGGATAGGGCAATACGCTCTGTTGACGCATCAGGTCCTACCCTGGAAGCAGCTGTAAATGAAGCCGCCGCTCTTTTAAATACGCACATTCGCCGTCTTGAATACGAAATAATAGAAAGAGGCTCTGCAGGTTTTATGGGAGCCGGAAGAAAAGACTGGGTTATACGCGCTTATGAACGCGTTTCTGCCAAAAAGAAAAAGAAGGTACAGGAAGTTCATGTTGATGAAACCGATGAAAATATTCAGGTTATTCAGGATAAGGACGGAGATGCTTTTGTGCAATGCTGGCCGGACGGAGTTTATCTTAAGGTTACGCCTCCTGTAGGCAATGGCAGAAAAATTTATTCCGCTTATGCAATGCAGGCTCTTAATGACAGAAATGTCGGAGAGTTCGATGCAAAAATGGTGGAAAATCTTATAAACGAAGCGTCCGGAATGTATGTTAAAGTCGCTGATTTTAACCATAACCCGATGAATGACGGCATGGCGCATGTTGAAGTTGATGATTCCGAAATGAGGGTTTTCATGACAATTGTGCCGCCGGGAGACGGCGGCGCCGATTTAACATTTGAAGTATTTAAAAGCCTGCTTGTTCAGCAGAGGGTATATCACGGCGTAAAAGAAGATGTTTTAATACATTTGGCTGATAAACCCGTTTACAGGGAAAGGATAGAAGTAGCCGAAGGCTTAAAACCGCAGAACGGCAGAGATGCGTATATTCAGTATCATTTTGAAACAGATCAAACAAAAATAAGTTTAAAAGAAGGCGCTAACGGCCGCGTTAATTTTAAAGAACTGGGCATTATTCAAAATGTTGTGCAAAATCAAAAGCTTGCGGAAAAAGTTCCCGCGGAAAACGGCATAGACGGAAAAACTGTAACAGGGAAAATACTTCCTGCAAGAGCCGGCAGTGATATTTCCCTGCCCGTTGGAACAAATGTTCGCGTAGGCGAGGCAGACGATAAAGAAGTTATTCTTGCAGAAATTAATGGCCAGGTTATATTGGCAGGCGGAAAAATCAATGTAGAGCCTGTCTTTACGGTAGAAGGCGATGTTAATCTTAAAACCGGAAACATTATCTTTTTGGGAACAGTTATCATCACAGGGAATGTTGAGGACGGTTTCTCCGTTAAAGCCGCAGGTAATATAGAAGTAAAAGGAACTGTATCAAAAGCGGAACTGGATGCGGAAGGCGATATAATCATTTATCAGGGAGTTAACGGCAAAGGCGGAGGCAAAATCCGCGCGGGTCGTTCAATGTGGTCGCGCTTTATCGAAAACGCGAATGTTGAAGCCGGAAATATGGTTGTAGCAACCGACGGTATTATTAATTCACAGGTTGATGCGCTTAAGAGCATTATCTGTCAGGGGAAACGCGCTGCCATTATGGGCGGAAGACTTCGCGCGGGAGAGGAAATAAACGCAAAGGTTTTGGGCAATTCCAACAGCGGAACAGAAACAATTTGCGAGGTAGGATATGATCCTCACAGTAAAGTAGAACTGGAAAGGCTTTTGGAGATAAAGGAAACAGCGGAAGATGAACTTGAAGATATGAGGCTGGATCTTCAAAATTTAATAAATACCAAAAAGCAGCGGAAAAGCCTGCCGGAAGAAAAAGAAGCATATCTGCGCGAACTTATGGACAGAAGGCAGATATTGTCGGAAGAATTAAAAAAAGCTATCGAAGGCATAGAAAAAGTTCAGACCTTCATGAAAGATATTCAAATACGCGGAAAGGTTTCCGCATCAACGAAAGTCTGGCCGGGCGTTAAAGTATGGATCCGTGATGTAAAAGAAGATGTGCGCACAGAATACCGGGCTGTAACTTTTATTCTGGAAAACGGGCTTGTTCGGGTATCCAAATACGAAGAACCCGATGAACTTGCCAAGAAGGGACTTGATGGCTATAGCACCCATTGATCTTCAGACCCTTTTTACCCAGGTAGACAAGGTTGGCAAGATCCATACTGCGCAAAAAGAAGGACAGGCTATTCATCAGGCAATACAGGGCGCTCAGATTCAGCGTAAAACCGAAGAACAGATTCAGCAGGTAAACGAAGCCCAGGATACAGGAGAGGGCGCGGAAAAAATAAAAGATCATACGCCGCGTCAGAATAGCGGCAAAAAAAATGAGAGCGGCAGAAAAGATGATGAAGAAGAAAAAGCCGAAGAAAAACCGCCTTTTTTGGTTGTGCGCGATCCCGGTTTGGGCAATAAGATAGATATTAGTTATTAAATAATGGAAGACCTATGAATCCTTTGCATATTGTATCAATTATTTGTTTCGCGCTTTGTATTTTTATGTTCTTTTATTTTAAATGGTATATAAAAAAACGCATAACTTCCTCCGGTACTCTTGTAAATGAACTTGATGAACGCGAGGCGGAAATAAGCAGGCTTATTGCAGACCTGGAAAGAATAACTGACAGGGATGCGCAGCTTGTAGAAGAAAGAATAAAACAGCTGCGTGTTATTATTGAAGATGCGGATAAACGAATTGCTATGTATATTAAAGAACTGGAAAGGGGCCGTTTGGGAGAAACGCTTTATACAAGCCTTGGAAGAGGTATCCGTGAAGCCTTGCATACCGACACAATTGAAATTTCTAGCGAAGCAGAAAACAGTAAGCCTTTGGTCTACAGTGATAAGGTAATACCTGCAAATGTTCCTGCCCCGGCAAGCGAACCTGCGGCACAAACGCCTCCTCCTTCCAGAGCGCAGATTCGTTCTCACATAGATCTTCTTATTGAAGAAGGGCTTTCTTCGCAGGAAATCGCTTCCCGCCTGAATATCAGCATTGCGGAAGTTAACCTTGCCTTAAACCTGCGCCGGGCAAAATGAAAAAAAAGTATTGTAAAATCTGCGTTTATCATGCACACTTGGGTAATGGCTAAAAAACCCCTTTTTTTATTAGTTCTGTTTTTGGTGTTCACTGCTTTGCTCTTTGCGCAAGGTGAAAACCTTACGTTTAAAATTGCCGTGGTGGGTCCCGGAACTCCTCTTTATTTTTGGTGGGGGCATATCGCTCTTGTAATAGAAAACTCTGCCACGGGCGAAAGCCGTTTTTATGATTACGGAATTTTTTCGTTTGACAATGATAATTTCTTTTACAATTTTGCTTTTGGGCGGCTATTGTATAGCTGCGGTGTCAGCGCTACGGAAAGAAATATCAATACATACAGAAGAACCAACCGCAGTATTGGTTTTTATACCCTGGATCTTCCGCCTGAGACAAAGATAAAGGTTAGGGATTTTGCCGATTACAATGTTCTTCCGCAAAACCGCGATTATTATTACCACCATTTTAGGGATAATTGTTCAACAAGGATTAGGGATATTATTGATATTGCGACAGACGGGCAGTTTAGGGAACAATATGAAAATGAACCCAGCCGTTTTACGTTTAGGCAGCATGTGCGCCGCCACACATGGTTTTCGCCTGTTATGGACTGGGTGCTAAATTTCTGGATGGGGCAGGTTATTGATACGCCTATCACCGTTTGGGACGATATGTTTCTTCCTGCGGAAGTAGGCAAACATATACAGGATTTTTGGTATACCGACGCAAACGGCACAAGACGCAAACTGGTAGTGCCGGATTCATACGAGGAAGTCTACACCGCAACAGGGCGGCCAAAAGTGCTCGAAGTTCCAAGAAAGCAATGGCCTGTGCAGCTCTCTTTCAGCCTTGTGTTATCTTTGGTTTTTGGCTTCTTTTTCTTTTTGTATTCAAAAAAAATAAAAGCAGGCAGGGTGCTCGCCGGCATCAGCATGAGTCTTTGCGGTTTGGTTTTTGGGTTAGCCGCGCTTCTGCTTTATTTTATGAACCTTTTTACAAACCACGATTATACGTATCAGAATATCAACATGATATTCTGCACCCCATTGCTGTTAGCCGCGGTTCCGGCAGGTATTGGTTATGCGGTTACCAAAAACCCGCAAAGACTGGCTGTCTACGATAAAATATTAAGAGTTATCTGGCTTCTTTGCGTAATAGGTATTTTTGTTTCCATGTTAATAAAACTGCTGCCGGGATTTTACCAGCAAAACCTGGTCGATCAGATGCTGATGCTTCCGATTGCCCTTGTTTTTGCCTTTCAGCCTGTGGGGTTTAAAAAAGGTATAATATGAGTTTATGTGATGATTGGCGTGACGTTAAATATCAGCAAATTTTTGATGAGGAAATAAGGGGTTTAACCCAACGCCGCCAGAGCGGCTGTAAAATTGAAGATTTGGAAGGGCTTTTAAAAACCCTGTATAATCTGGACGGCATAGACGACGGAAGAGGCAGTCTTCAGGATGTTATTATGGAGGCAAGAATAGCCGCCCATGAGCATTTTTTAGCCCAATGGAAAGCCGAATAAAACCTTTTTTGTAACCTTTTTATCCCTTTATGGTTGTATAGTTAGCATACCAATGTGTTTCATGTTCCTCCTATTTTATCCTGCCCCGGAGTTACTCCTTTCTCCGGGGACTTTTTTTGGGTAAAACTGTGCGAAGACTCTCGCAGAGGCGCAGAGGACGCAGAGTTTTAGTACGATATCTTAACCTTAATCCCATATATTTCTAGGCTTCGATATATTTTTAGGGTTTAAGAATGCGTATTCGAACAATAACCCCCTCTTCCCCCCTCTTCCTCCGCGTCCTCTGCGCCCCTGCGCCTCTGCGAGATCTCTTGCTAGTTCCCCCGCGAGAGTCTTGGCAATTCCCTTGCAAGTTCCTCTGCGCCTCCGCGAGATCTCTTGCAAAAGGGGGTTGACAAATTTTGCGGAATTTTCTATCTTATTACCAGTATCCCCTGTAGCTCAGCTGGCAGAGCAAGTGGCTGTTAACCACTGGGTCCGTGGTCCGAATCCGCGCGGGGGAGTAAATTTTAAAACTATCCAAAATCTTTAAAAGATTGGGTAGTTTTTTTTTGGTCTGTTAAAACAACTCTTTTAGCACCTTTTTCGCCTCGCTGATTTCATCGTAAGGCATGGAATGATTTGCATAGATTATCGAGTTTTCGTGCCCCTTGCCCAAAAGAATAACAATGTCGCCTTTTTGGGCAAGACTGAAAGCTTTGCGAATTGCCAAAGGCCTGTCAGGTATTAAAAAAAGATTTTCGCCGTGAATAAAATTTTTACGGACACCGGCTGCTATTTCTTCCAGAATTGACATTGGCTCTTCGCCGCGCGGGTCTTCGTCTGTTAATACTATTATATCCGAATATTTAGAAGCAATTTTTCCCTGCTCAGCGCGTTTTTGAGTGTCGCGCTCTCCGGCAGAACCAAAAAGGCTTATAACCCTTCCGCCTGCTTTTTTAATTCTAAAGTGCAGCGGCGGAAAGATCGTCTGAAAAGACGAAGGAGTATGCGCATAATCCACTACAACTTCAAAGGGCTGCCCCTTTTCTATGGAGTTCATTCTGCCTTTAACGGGTTTTAGTCTTTTTACTAACGGGGCAATATCCCGCAGCGGCAATGTTAACAAACCGGAAACCGCAAGGAGCGCCGCCAATACATTGGCAGAATTAAAAGAGCCGGGAAGCTTGTCTCTTAATTCAATGTGCTCATTTAATTCCGGAATAAACACCGAGTACCAGTTGCCCCATGCGCAGCTTTCTATTGCCTCAAGGATAATATCTCCGTCTCTTCCTCCGGGGCTGAATGTAAAAGTTTTGTGCTGCAAAAGTTTGGAAAAGTATCTGGAACTTTTATCGTCTGCATTGGCTACTCCAAAAGGCTGTGAAAATGAAGAATCTGCGGGGGGCAGATAATTGCTTACGGCGCGGAACAGGTTTGCTTTATCATCCCTGTACTGTTCCCATGTTCCGTGGAATTCAAGATGTTCATGGGTAATATTGGTAAGGACTCCGCAGCAGAAATCCACGTCGCCCAGGCGGTTGGTTTTTGCGGAAAGCCCGTGAGAGCTGGCTTCAAGGACAGCGTATTCACATCCGTTATCTGCCATTTGAGAAAGCAGTCTTTGAACAACCGGAGCCTCCGGAGTAGTTTGATGCTCGCTGTTCCATTGTACATCGCCGCCCAGACAATGCTGTACGGTGGAGAAAAATCCTGTTTTTTTTCCCAGCATGGTTAAAAGCTGCCATATCAGGTAAACAGTTGTGCTTTTGCCTTCTGTTCCGGTTACCCCTGTTACAAGTAATTGTCTGGAAGGAAAATTATAAAAAGAAGCACAGATGGGAGACATTGCAAAACGCGCGTTTTTAACTTTTATAAAGACAATATCACTGTTGTTGTTTACAACAGAATCATTTTCATGTACGATTGCCAAAGCGCCGTTTTTAATGGCATCGTTTATATAGAGGCTGCCGTCTGTATGAAGACCGGGCAGGGCAAAAAAAAGGTTTCCCTGTTTTACATTACGCGAGTCATATTCAAGCCCCGTAATCAGCGGATCGCCCGTTCCGTCCCTGGAGATAAACACCGCTTTTTCGGCTGTCTCTGCTGTAAAAAATTCCGATAAAATCCTGGTTCGATGCTGCATCATGGCAAGTTTCTCATTCCTCCCCAAAAACAATAGCTGTAAAAGTAAAAAGCTGCGCGCCCGGTAAATTATATGAGCCGGGCGTAAGACCTGCTTTTATACATATATAATCAAGATATTCATTAAGATTCCAGCCCTGCTCCACAGGAACCTGCGGAAGAAGAACTCCGGATCTTCCATTACACATTAAATACAGACCGTGTACTCCGACCTTTACCTGCTGCGGATCGGGGCAAGGGGCCATAGGGGAGATGGCTGATATTTCTATGTGACAAAGATCAAGTTCTTCTTTTTTTAACGGGGGAAACCGGGGGTCACCGAAAGCGGCTTCTTTTGCCATTATACGGACTGTTTCAATAAGGGGAAGGTTTGCTGTCATTCTGCCGATGCATCCGCGCAGGTTTTTTTGCTTATGCAGCGATACAAAAGCGCCGCATGGCGTTTTCAGGTTTGAGTTACCCTGTATTTGCGAAAAGACCGGCTTTCGTTTTTCCAGTTCCGCAGTTATCGCTTCCCGTGCCTGGGTAAGGAGGACTGTCTTTTCTTCTGCCTCAATGGTAAATTCCATAATAATAAATTATACTACCATCAGGCTATTTTGCGCTATATATTTTTTAAACAGGTTGAAAATGTCAAGAGTTGTAAAAATAGGCGGGTTTTCCCATGTTCGCGCTGTATTGATTGGCGCGGGGCAGCCTGTGGTTATTCAGACTATGTGGAAAGACAGCTTTGGGGCCTCCTCATGGGATTTGGACGCTGCCGCGGAAAGGATAAAGCGGCTTGAGGCTATGGGGTGCGGTTTACTTCGGTTTGCTGTCCCCGACATCCAGTCTGCCGAAGTGTTGGGAAAACTTGCTCAAAAGGCAAGTATGCCCCTTTGCGCAGATATTCATTTTGACCATAAAATCGCCCTTCGCTGCATGGACTTCCCGATAGCAAAAATCAGGCTAAATCCCGGCAATATTGGGAGCAAAGACAAGGTAAAAGCCGTCCTTGAAAAAGCCTCTGCCCGAAATATCCCCATCAGGATAGGAATAAACGCCGGCAGCCTGCCCCCCTCCTTGTTGGTTCGTGGTAAAAATAATGAAGATATAGCAAATGCCCTTGTGCAGGCGGCACAGGCTGAAATGGCTGTTTTTAAAGAATTTGGGTTTGATAATTATCTGGTATCAATGAAAGCGAGCGGAATTGCCGATAATATAACAGCAAACCGAATCCTTAGAGGATGTACCGATGTTCCCCTGCATATTGGGGTTACAGAGGCAGGTCCTTTAATTAGCGGGGTTTCAAGAAGCACAGCGGCTCTTGTTCCCCTTTTAATGGAAGGTATCGGAGATACTATCAGGGTGTCCCTTTCGGATACCATGGAAAATGAGGTAATTGCAGCCAGAGAGATTTTAAGGGCTGCAAATGAATTAGCCGGAAAAAAAAGCAGGGGAGTGAACATTATTTCCTGCCCCCGCTGCGGCAGATACGGTTTTGATACACACGGTTTTACAGACCGCTGGTTATCAAGACTTTATGCCCTGGATAAGGATATTACTGTAGCCATTATGGGCTGCGAAGTAAACGGTCCCGGGGAAGCGAAACATGCCGATATCGGAATTACCGGCGCAGGAGACAAAGTATTGATTTTTAAGCACGGCAAAATTATAAAAACCACGACTCCCCGGTATGCCGATTCTGTGTTTGAAGAGGAATTAAATTTACTATGATAAATAAATTATTTTTTACCACGAACCACACGAACGATACGAATAAGAATTTTTTCACCACGAACCACACGAACAAAGGAAGAGGGGTGTGGTTTGCGGTTCATTTATTTGTTTTGTTTTTGTTTTTGTCGGTTTCTGTTTTTGCGCAGCAGTCTGTACAGCCGTGGTGGCTTTCTCTGGAGCAGGGGAAGCAGAAATTCAGGGCAGGAGATTTTGGCGCTGCTTTAATGCTTTTTGAAGATGCCCGCCGCGACAGGCGTGTTATGTATGAACAGCTTGAACGTGATTTAATTACTTTTTTATCAATGGGCGAAGTGCGCCGTTTAGGTGATTCCCTTGACAGGGTAGAACGCTATTCCTACGATCGCCTTTTTACTGCCGCTTCTGCCGCGCTGGAAGAATTGTTCTATCGTATACCAAAGGCAAGTTTTAACAATTCGGTGACGGCGGCTCTAGGGGCTTTTGATAAACTAAAAAATTATTCAGAAGCCGAATACTGGATAGGCGAAGTTTACCGTGTCGAAGGCGAGCTGCCTCTTGCATTGTCTCAGTATCGCAGAGCTTTTTCCATGCTGGAAAATGACCCGGTGCGGGACGCGGGTTTCGGCACTGCATTACAGTATAAAATAGCAAGTGTTCTAAGAGCCAGGCAGGAATATAATGAGATGGAAAGGGTTTTGCTTGCGATTATTTCCGATTTAGATACGCTATGGTCAAACTCAACCAGAGCCGAAGTTTCCTACGCTAGCTCTTCTGCATCATTTGCAAGAACAGGTATGACAAGGATGCTGGGAGCTGACGGGATAGAACGTTTTCTGGAAATGTACAGATATAACAATATAGCGGTAGAACAGGCGCACAGGCTTTTGGGTTTTTATTATGTTGTTTCCGGCCGCCCGTCCGCTCAGCCGCATTTAATGTTTGCATTCCTTATTCAAAATACGATAATTATCGAAGAAGTAAGACGCCGTCAATTTGATTTTACTTTTACAACCCTTGCAGCTTTGGCGCAGGAGATAAATAAAAACGCGCTTCTTTTATCATTTGTACAGGAAGTTGAGTATTATAAAACCGTTTATTATTTAGCGGCAAGTCTTTACAGGAATGACAGTGAATCTGTTTCCCGGTATTTATGGACTTTCCTTGCTTCTCAGCCGCAGGCAGGCGAATGGCACAGCCGCGCTGTTTCGCAATTGCGCAATCCGCGCCATGAACCCGTGATAGAAAGACCTTAGCATTGACAAAACTTTAAGCTTTTGTTAGTGTTTCAAAATCGGGCAATAGCGCAGTTGGTTTAGCGTACAAGTCTGGGGGACTTGGGGTCCCCGGTTCAAATCCGGGTTGCCCGATATTTACATCTTTAACACAGACTTGTCGTAATCATCCGGCGGAATAAAACCCAGTAATTGAATACATGTTGCCGCGATGGAACTTATTCCCAGCCCTTCATTAACTTCGGTGTATTCGCCCTTGCTCTCAGGATCGTATATTATGCAGGGAACAGGGTTCAGGCTATGGCTTGTTTTTGCTTTCGGCGTTCCGTCTTCCTTAAGGCTTACTGCCCCTGATTTTTTTTCATGTTCAAACATGTCGTCGCTGTTACCGTGATCCGCAGTGAGCACCATTACGGCTCCCGCTTCATTTACCGCTTTTCTTAACCTGCCTAACTGAATATCCATCGCTTCCATTGAGCAGACAACCGCCTGATAAATGCCGGTATGTCCTACCATGTCGCCGTTGGGGTAATTAAGGCGGATAAAATCATATTTACCAGAGCCTATCGCGGCAATTACCTGATCTGTAATTTCCGCGCATTTCATCCAGGGACGCTGTTCAAAGGGGATTACATCGCTTTTTATTTCTACATAGTCTTCGAGTTTTTCGTTGAATTTGCCGGTACGGTTGCCGTTGAAAAAATAGGTAACGTGCCCGTATTTTTGGGTTTCGGAAATAGCAAGTGTTCTTACGCCGGTTGCCGCAAGATATTCGCCCATTGTGCGGTCAATCGAAGGAGGGCTGACAAGGTAACGTTTTGGAACATGAAGATCGCCGTCGTATTCCATCATGCCTGCATAGCAAACTTTGGGGCGGCGTTTCCTGTCAAATTTATCGAACTTTTCTTCTTCAAAGGCTGCTGTTATTTCCAATGCGCGATCTCCGCGGAAATTGAAGTAAACGACAGAGTCGCCGTCTTCGATAGTACCGATTGGTTTCCCGTCCTTTGCCACCACAAATTCTTTTAAATCCTGATCAATAATACCGGGTATTTCCCTGCGGTAAGTTTCCACCGCCTCCCGCGCCGAGCCGAATTGGCGGACACTGCCCAATACATGAGTTTGCCAGCCGCGATCTACCATCGCCCAGTCCGCGCCGTAACGATCCATTGTTATCCACATCCGCCCGCCGCCGGAAGCGATTTTCGCGTCAAAATTTTGATCTTTTAGAAAGCCCTCAAAAGGATCAAGGTATTCAAGGGCGCTTGTTTCCCCTACATCGCGTCCGTCAAAAAGTATATGGATACGCACGCATTTAACACCTTCTTTTTTTGCCTGAATAATCATTGCTTTAAGGTGATCAAGATGACTGTGAACATTGCCGTCAGAAAAGAGCCCGATAAAGTGCAGGGTACCTGTAGTTTTTACGATCTCTTTCCAGGCTGCGCCTTCGAACATGGCGCCTTTTTCTATGGATTTGGAAACAAGAGCCGCCCCCTGATTAAAAACCCGTCCGCAGCCCATGGCATTATGGCCGACCTCGCTGTTACCCATATCTTCATCGGAGGGCAAGCCGACGGCGGTTCCGTGCGCTTTTAGCCTTGTATGCGGGCTTTTTTCCGTTAAGGCAGTTAAATTATACATTTTTGAATCAGAAACAGCATCGCCTTCTTTATATTTACCGTATCCCACACCGTCCATAATGACCAAAACAACAGGTCCTTTCCGTCCCTTCCAGGCGGGATTTTTTTTAAGAGCATTCATATTATTCTCCATATTTTGTGATTATAACAAAGACCTTTGCAAAACTCAATAACAATGCTACAATTAAGGTTAAGATTATGAAACAAAAGAAAAACACCCTGTTAATCGTTGATGACGAAAATACGAATCTTAAAGTTTTAACGCACATTTTGGGTGGAGATTATATTATTTACACGGCAGTAAACGGAATAAACGCGATAGAAAAAGCAAAGGAATTACTTCCGGATCTGATTCTATTGGATATTCTGATGCCGGAAATGGACGGATACCAGACGCTTTCCGCGATTAAACAAACAGACGAAATACGCAAAACCCCCGTGATTTTTATAACAGGTCTTGACAGCAAGGAAGATGAAGAAAAAGGACTTGCTCTTGATGCCGCGGATTATATAACAAAACCCTTCAGCGCCAGTGTGGTAAAATTGAGGGTTCGCAATCAAATCCAGATAATAAATCAGCTTCGCATGATTGAACACCTCAGTATGATAGATGAGCTCACCCATATCCCAAACAGGCGCAGTTTTGACAACCGTATCAGCCTGGAATGGAAACAGGCGGTAAGGGAACATCTGCCCATCAGCCTTTTAATGATGGATTTGGATAAATTCAAGATAGTTAATGATACCTACGGGCACCAGCAGGGGGATGTTGTTTTAAAGACGCTTGCCGGGGTTTTTATAAGGGCTTTAAGGCGGCCGGCTGATTTTGCAGCCCGCTGGGGCGGCGAAGAATTTGTCGTCCTTCTGCCGAATACCCGTTTGGAAGGCGCTCTTGAAGTAGCGGAAAATATACGCGCCGCCGTAGAAAAAACGCAGATTCCATGCACCTGTGAGCCCGATAAATATTCAGAAATATCAATGACAATCAGCATAGGCGTTAATTCCATGGTGCCCGGCAAAGATGACAAAATAGATACTTTTATATTAAATGCCGATAAAGCGCTATATATGGCAAAAGACGCAGGCCGTAATAAGGTTATCCCGAGCCCTTAAGAATCAACTTAAATTATGCCGATAATAAGGTATGATCAGAGGATGGTATACAGGCGCCAGCGGTATGAGGGCGCAGCAGTGGCGGCTTGACGCAGTATCGAACAATTTGGCAAATGTCTCCACGGAAGGTTACAAAAAAGATGTAACGTCATTTAAAGCTTTCCCGGAAATGCTTCTTAGACGGACAAATGATAACGGGGTTTATTTACAGCCATTTGGTTCCGCGGATTATTCACCCATTATAGGAAAGCTTGGTACAGGCGTTGAATTAAACGAATTATTTACCAATTTTAATCAGGGCGCTCCCAGAGAAACTTTAAATGATTTTGATCTTATGCTTGAAGGCAAAGGTTTCTTTGCAGTTTCCACTCCTTACGGCGAAAGATATACAAGAAACGGATCGTTTGTACTTGGAAAGGAAGGTTTTCTTGTAACAAAAGACGGTTATCCCGTGCTTGGCGAAAACGGCCTTATCAGCATTAAAGAAAATAATTTTAAAGTTGATTCAGAGGGCAGGGTGTGGATAAACGCCGCGTATCAGGATGATCCAGAACGTATGGTAGGAAGAGAAGCCAATCTTTGGGAAGATACAATTTTGCTTGATACGCTTAAAATCGTAGAGTTTGAAATAGATCGGTATCTTGAAAAACAGGGAACAAGCCTTTACCGCGAAAGCCAGACATCAGGTCCCGCAATGTTAATGAGCGTTTACGACCGTCCCAAAGTAATACAGGGGTTTCTTGAAAGTTCCAATGTTGATCCTGTAATAGAAATGGTACAGATGATCGAAGTAAACCGCGCTTATGAAGCAAATCAAAAAGTGATCCAGTCCGAAGAATCGACATTGGGTACTTTAATAAATCAGGTAGCCAAATTCGGCTGAGAATAATATAGGAGAAAAACATGGTCAGGAGTTTATGGACAGGCGCTTCCGGAATGATTGGACAGCAAGCCAATATCGATACAATTTCAAATAATCTTTCCAACGTGAATACTCACGGTTATAAAAAGCAACGCGCCGGTTTTGAAGATCTTTTATATCAGACAATCAGAACAGCGGGCACTCCCGCTACAGAAGATACGGTTGTTCCTGTAGGTATTCAGATGGGCCATGGTGTTAGGCTTGCAGATACTCAGAGGGTTTTTTCTCAAGGCGCATTGCAGCAGACAGATGTTCCCACAGACCTTGCGATTACAGGGGAAGGTTTTTTCAGAATCCAGATGTACGACGGCTCCATGGCATATACGCGCAACGGTAATTTTAAAGTTGATTCAGACGGCCGCCTTGTTACAAGCAACGGTTACTGGGTTATACCGGATATTGTAATGCCGGAATTATTTCTGCCGGAATCAATCAACATAACACAGGATGGCAGGGTAAGCGTAAAAGTTCCCCGTGACGGCGAAGAAGTAGAAATTGATGTCGGCAGACTGGAACTGTACCGTTTTCCGAACCCGGTAGGTCTTACCGCTATAGGTGAAAATTTATTCAAGACAAACCAGGCTTCCGGAGACGCGATTCCCGGTATTCCCGGTTATGAAGGCATGGGTACTCTTCGTCACAGATTCCTTGAAATGTCGAATGTCGCTGTTGTGCAGGAAATGGTCAACCTTATCATTGCGCAGCGCGCTTATGAATTTAATTCCCGGTCAATTCAGACCAGCGACAATATGCTTGGAACGGCAACTACGCTGAAGAGATAGGGGAGCAAAGAGCAATGAGCAATGAGCAATGAGCAATGGGCAATGAATGATTAACGAAGAGGGGTTTATGGAAATTGGGGGATTTGGGATTTATCAGGATTTAAGATTACAGTCTGACACTTTGCGGGATAATCTTACTTCTGCGCGCAGTTTCCGTACCCCGGAAAATTTCCGGGATTTGCTGGAAAGGACAAATAATAGCGGCAAAATTACAGCCAGAAATACCGGCGGAATTGATAAAAACGACAGGCTTTATGAACTTTGCCTTGAACTGGAAACTTTCCTTGTAAAAAACCTTTTAACCAGTATGAGAAATACAGTGCAGAAATCCGGGCTTATAGATGACGGTTTTGCCGGAAAAATGTACGAAGATATGCTTTATGATGAATATGCCAAATCCTTTACAAAAAATGCCGGTTTTGGGCTGGCGGAACAGGCATACAGACAGCTTATTAATCTTTACTAATTTGTAAAATAAAAGTTGAATATTTCCCGGGTTTGTTATATATTAGTCTTACAGGAGATAAAAATGACTAAAAAATTAATTTTGGCTATTGTAATTCTTTCGCTCGTGTTCGGTACCGTTTTTGCGAATGAAGTTACTGAACCGATTGGTCGTCATACAATCACTATTGACGCGTTGCAGGCAATGTTGTCGCTTGCTATATGGAGTATTGTTGATATTTACGAGGAGGGCGGTTTTATATTATTTACGTCCCTTCAATATGAATTCCAGATAGCGGAGCGTATGAGTATTGCAGCCAGATTCAGATATATGCAGCTTTATGATATTTTATCTTTGGGGGGAGAAGCGCATTTCCGCTTTTACCCTGCAGGAAACGTGTTTTTTCTTGATGGAATGGTTGGATACTCAAATTTAACCATGTTTAATGACACATGGAATCATTATCTTACTGTCGGCGCGAAAGTCGGCTGGAGATTACATTTCGGCAGAGGCAAAGGATTTATACTGGAACCGTCTATTGGTTATACAGCTCCGTTCGGACTGGGAAATCCTCAGGTTGAAGACTTTGCTGATGGCCTTTTCGAATGGATTGCAAGAAACTATCTTGTAGGCGGATTTAACGCAAGTATTTGTCTAGGCGTCAGGTTTTAGCTTCTCATAATTAAAAATATATGTTATAATGCCGTATAAACAAGGTTAGAGGTGGTTTATGCGGCAGGAAGCCAGCGGTTTAATGAAAGTCCGGTTTTCTATCGGCGCAAAGTTAATTACAATTATTACTTTTATCGTACTCGTGTCACTTGGCTTGATTATTGCCCTTGTGTCATTGCTGGTTCGCGCAGACCTGCAGATTCTGGCAGAAACCGAGAACTTTGAAACCAACCGCAGAACGGCTATTGCGGCAGATGCGGCTTTTGAATACATCCATTCCAATTCGTTAATTCTAATAAGAACTATTACATCGGCAGGGCAGGGCAGTTTTATCGCGCGCGATTCTGCCGGTTTTTACTTTGAACGCAACCCAAAGACAGCTTGTGTCTTTTTTACCTCCGGCGCCGGTTCTGAAATTTTGGTAAACAGGGATTTTTTTGAAACCCGAAGCCTGGATCCGGCTTTGGCGGATTCGTACCGTGCCGGTGAAACTGTGGCGTTAAGAAGAGCAATGGCTGGCGAGACTGTTTTGTTAAATGCCGCCCGGCATTTCGGCGCTCCGCTTTTGGCATTGTTTTTTCCCTGGCAGAACGGAGGAGCCGGGGTTTTATTTGACCCTGCAGAACTTATAAATGTTTTTTGTTACGGGGTGAATCAGTCCTATCTGTTAAATGATGCCGGCGATATTTTAATTCATGCCGACTTTGATATGGTGCGTGATGGTGTAAATGTTTCCGATCGTAATTTTACCAGGTATGTATGGAACAGGCTGGAACGTGAATCACAGACATTGTACACAGACGAAGAAGGTATCCGTTATTTCGGCGCTTTTACCAAACTGGATATTGCAGGCTCCATTGTAATTACAAGCGTTGAATACGACAAGGTTTTTGAAGGCATCAATGCCACAACGCGGCGCAATATATATCTTACAATCACAGTCCTTAGTATTTCCATTATTTTTATCTGGTTCTTTGCAAAAAGTATTTCCATACCCTTAAGAATTCTTGCAAGCGCGGCGCAGGACATAGAAAGCGGTAAATTTGATTTACAGCTAACTCCAAAAAGCAAAGATGAAATAGGCGTTTTAACCGACAGTTTCCAGAGGATGTGCAGCGCTCTTAATATTTTTGGAAGATTTACCAACCGTGATATTGCGGTGCGCGCCATGCGCGGCGAAATTAAACCCGGCGGTTTCCCAAAACACGCGACTATATTTTTCTCGGATATCCGCAACTTTACATCGATATCAGAAAACTTTACAAATACATTCGGGGACGAGGCTTCAGATAAAATCGTTTACTGGCTCAATGTTTATTTTTCCAGCATGGTTGACTGTGTAGAAAGAACAGGCGGCGTTGTAGATAAATTTATCGGCGACGCGCTCATGGCGCACTGGGGAACTGCCTATACTTCGGGCAGCGTTAAAAAAGACGCATGCGATTGTATTTCCGCGGCTCTTATGATGCGCAAAGCTCTTTACCGCCTGAATCAGGGACGCAGAAAAAATGATCCTGCCAATCCGCGCATTCAGTTCGGCTGCGGCATTAACACAGGAATTGTTACGGCAGGACAGCTCGGCTCCGATGTCAGAATGGAATATACGGTAATAGGAGATCCTGTAAATCTTGCTTCCCGCATAGAATCTCTTAATAAAGCATTCGGTGTTGATATTCTAATCGGCGAAGATACTTGGCGGCTTGTAAGGAAAAAATTTATCACAGTAGAAATGCCCTCTGTGAAAGTTAAAGGAAAAGAAAAAAAGGTGCGTGTTTTTGCGGTTATCAATTACGCAAAAAGTACAAAAGGACCCGCATCGCTTTCACGGCTTCGCAAAATGTTAGGCATAAAACCGCCGCCGAATCTGGTTATAGATCCCAATTCTCCTGATGTTAAATATAAACTAATCGGCAAAAAGGGTATCTAGATGAGCGATAAGCCCGGTCTTAGCTACAAGCTGCGATTTATCGATGTTATTGTTCTGCTCCTTTTTATTTTTACAGCATGCGTCGGCGTATTTCTGTTCCGCAAGGATATTATGCGCACATTTGACGCGCGTGACATGGAACCTGCAGGTATTATCGTAGTAAGAAACAATATAATTCAGCGCCGTCATGCAGATCGCGTAGCATGGGACAGAATATTCGTAGATTCTCCCGTTTACCCCGGCGATTTAATCCGCGCTGCTGAACTTTCTTCTACAAATATCGATATCGAAAACAATGAAATATTTTTAAACGAAAATACTTTAATCCGCATTCAGCAATCCATGGGAGGGATGGGCAGTTTTCTTGTAGAATTAAGGGAAGGAAACCTCAGCGTTACAAGCGGTCCTGAAAGCCCGGGCATAATGCTGGATCTTATGGGCAGTCAGGTTCAGGCATCATCCGGAACAGTGCTTAATGCGGAAGTAGGAGATGAAGGCATCGCTGTCCAGGTAAGCGAAGGAACTGCCGAATTTATTCAGGAAGGGCAAGTGCGAGAAATTTCCCAGGGCGCAATGATAGCGCTTGATACGCAGGGAACAGAACGTATTGTGCCTGCGGCTGTTGTAACCCGCCCTGTTTCAAACGCCCGTTATCTGAATAACAGGCAAACTCCTTTGGAAATAAACTTTTTATGGAACAGAATCAATCTGGAAGATAATGAACTTCTCCGCCTTGAAATTTCAGGCGACTCAGGTTTTACAAGCGTTAGCCGCACAATAAACAGATTAAATGACGGCGCGAATGTTTCTTTGCCGCAAGGCCGCTGGTTCTGGAGACTATACTTTGAAAATACAATTTTAAACAGAGGACAATTCTCTATTGTGGATTCTTACACAACCGCCCTTGTAAGCCCTGTAACGGGGAGCGTTTTCCGCTATTACGATACTTTGCCTCAGGTGCGATTTCAGTGGACAGAGACGGAAGGCGCGTCAAGATATACAATAGAAATAAATAACACATCTGATTTTTCTTCTCCGGCAATTACGCGGGAATCAAACGGTGTTTCATTAATTCTTTCTGTGCTTGAACATGGAACATGGTTCTGGCGCGTAAAACCTGTTTTTTCCAGTCTTTACGAAGGTGAATCTTCTTTCTCTTCCGCATCTTCCTTTAGAATAGAAAAAACAGCCGACATTGCAGCTCCCGCGATAGAAATCCCCGTTATCCCTGCGGTACGCCCTGCGGTGCAGGCTGTTTCCAGAAGAACACACACTGTCCGCGCGGGGGAAACGCTGGGCAGGATAGCGTATCAATACTACGGCGATCATATGCAGTGGCCAAGAATTTTTGCCGCTAATAATATAGCAAATCAGGATTTGATATTTCCCGGGCAAATATTTATAATACCTTGAGGTTTTAATAATGCCGAGATTTTTTAGTAAGAATTTACTTGCTGTTATCCTGTTCTTGCTTGTTGCTGCGGTTTTTGCAGATGAGGAATTGGAAATGTCGCAGGAATTGGAATGGGAAGCGGAGCCTGTTAATGAGCTGCGGCGGGGGGATTTTTGGGTTGGTTTTGGCGGTGATGCTGCCATGTACAGTCAGGCGGGGTATGCTTTTGGCGGCAGTTTTGCTTTGGGGTACGGAAAAAGAACATCTATTGGTTTTAAAGCGGCGTGGTATTTTATAAACGAAGATAATATTGATACTATAGAATTAAATTTATTGCTAAGATTTTATTTTTTTAGGGCAGGATATCACGGTCCCTTTGTCCAGTTGATGGGCGGCCCCTCTCTTTATAACAGAACAGGCACTTTTTCCCTTCCTGCAACTTCCGGCATGATCAGCGCGGGTCTAAGTATCGGCTGGCGTTTTGTTCTTTTTAACAGATGGTATATAGAACCGTCCATCCGCGGCGGGTACCCGTATATGTTAGGTGCAACTGTGGCGACCGGGGTTCGGTTTTAATGTGCTGAGAGTTGCTAAGACTCACACAAAGGCACAAGGGCACGGAGGCACGGAGGAAGAAGAGCTAGGACTCTCGCAGAGACGCTGAGGCGCAGAGGACGCAGAGGAAGAAGGGGAAGAGGGGGGGGGAAAGGTAAGATATACTGTTGACAATCTGTTAGTCTGCCGATACTCTATGTATATGGGTCGAAGGCTTAGGGGTAAAGATTATGTTGGGTGCCTTATTCAGATCATTACAATCTTTGCAGGTTTAATAGCAATTATTCAAGGTATAGTTTGGTTGATAAAAGAGGTGTTTAAATGATTTGGTTAATTTTAGGAATTGTTTTAATTACAAGCGGTACTATAGGTCTTATTCTTCAAATTCAAAATATAAAAGAAAGAACAGATAGTTAATCAGGACGAATGTGCTAAGACTCTCGCGGAGACGCAGAGACGCAGAGGACGCGGAGTTGTGGTTTGAAATCTTTTCTTTAATTCCTATAAATCTCTCATAGCTTCGATATATTTATAGGGATAAAGGAAAGATTTCGTATAAAAACTCTGCGATCTCTGCGATCTCCTTCAAACCTTCGGTTTGCGGTCCGCGTGAGTCCTTGGCAATCTCAGTCCTTGCCGCTTTACAGATAGCCATAAAACGTGATATAATACAACCAATAGTTTTAGGCGGCTTGCGCGGCGGGTTTCGTCTGCCGTTGGTAAAAAAAGAATGGGGGAATTTTATGTTTAAGAAGTTTTTAATTACTGTGCTGGCGTTTGTGTTTGTTTTTTCCTGCAGTAATCCGTTTTTTCCGGGCAAGTATGATAGTGGAAACGGCGGCGGCAGCATAGAGTTGTCCATACCCAACCTTGAAGCCGGGGTGGAAATAGGTTCTGTGCCAGAGGGCGAAGAACCGCAGCCTTATGAAGTTACCATTACCAATAACACCGATTACCCCACAGGCGAACTGACAATTACGCTTTCCGGCGAAGACGAAGATAAATTTACCATTGAACCGGATGTATTGGAAAGCATTCCGCCGGGAGAAAGCGGCAGTTTTACAATTACTCCCAACCCTGATTTAGAAGAAGGTGAATACACCGCGGCAGTTACAATAACAGACGAAGACGGAAACGAGATTGAGTTTGAAATAAAGTTTATTGTAGGCGCAAAAACTTTCACAGTTACCTACGATGGTAACGGCAGCGATACTGTACTGCCCACGCTGAACTTGCCGTTTTTCAAACAAGCTAATAAGGTGGTTTAGGCACTGGCATTTTTAGCTTGCCAGTATTCCCGTCTTTTAATATATGCAGTATGCAATTTTTCTTTGC
>WQXG01000033.1 GCA_009784975.1 Treponema sp. | reverse complement strand
ATTATTTTTCCGTTTTTTATTAGATGAATAGTGGGAATTATCAGCCCTGGATACGAACGGAAGTTTTCATGAATTACATCAACAAATTCCCGATATTTATCATTTTGCTCATATTGTGAATAATATGTATCAGAACCAATTATTTTTATAAATATTTCATCAATATCATCTTTACTTAATTCTGGAGGATTTATTATTTCTAAATTCATTTCTTCCTGAGCAATAGCTATGGCAGACTCATTGGCTGTTCGGCTGGTGATAATTAGATATGGATTGTTTTCTTCATTGCTTATTTGGCCAATTATTCTTTTAATACCCCTTAATATATCATTTACATTGTCAATTTCAAGGTTATCTACTACTAACAGATACTTATGTTGTTGCAGGAATTCTGCTAAATTTGTAAGTTCAGTTAATTCTGATACTTTTGGTTCTTGGTTTCCTTTTTTTTTGATTTCATTGGAAATATATTCACCAATGGCACCTTCCAGTGTCGTATTATAATTTTGAGATTGTTTGAGCTTATCGTTGGCAACGTAAATCCAAATAGGAGCATATACTTTTTCTTCTTCAACCAGGCTACGAGCCAAGGCTTCTGCCATATCACTTTTACCGCTTTCACCTTCACCCAAAATAAAATATCCGTTTATTCCTGAGTTATGCAAATTATCTTCAAATTCTTGATATTTTTTTGTTTTTACAAAATCGATATTATGCGTTCTTTTTCTAAAATTTTTGCATAGGAAATTCTGCAATCCATCTTCCCATTGCCGGTCAAAAACCCATCTAATCACTGATTCAATTGGCTCTTGGGGATAAAAATGTTTTACAGTTATTCTCTTGTTAAATTCTATTTCTTTGTGTATTTTATTGCTTACGTAAATAAAAAGATTGTTAGAAAAAATGTTTTGAGTATAGTTTTCAATATCTTTTGTAAAATCTTTGTATTTTTCTTCTATATTATCAACCTCATGCAATGATACTTTATCATTTTTTATTCTGATGTCTCCAGTTATCGTTATAGTATTCCATTTTGCATTAAACTTTATTCCATTAAATTCACGAAATAGTGTGAGATATAGTCCAAGCATAATAGAGGGAGTTCCATCATGAATAATGGCGTCTAAGTTATTAATTTCTTTTATTAATTGAAATATTCTGCTTCTACCTTTTTGTTTAAATAAGACCTGAAGAGCATCTAATTTCTCTTTGGTATTATTCTTAACATCTCTTTTTTTTGGGTCTCTTTGATCATATGGCTCCCACTTGCCTTGTGTTCTGCTTGAATCGCTGCTTTGAATTGTATAGAGCTCGAATGGAGCATAGGGCTCTGTAACACGATTGATGCTGTAAGGTACAAAAACAGATGGATTAGGCATTTTTATTCTCCGTTTAGTTCATTAATAATAATCCTGTCATAGTCTACAATTTTTATATTTCCAGTTGAATAAACTGCAGTTTCACCAGGATTCCAGGAATCATTCCAAAATTTTAAAGGTTCTTCTCTTACTGAAATATCTTCATTTAAAATTGTAATAGAGAGCTTTAATTCAGTAGCATTTTCTAATCCCTTTGTATCTTTTATATGCAATTCAAATGTCACTTCTCCATTTTGAAACAAAAAGCCAAATACATCACACTGCCTATTATTCCATGTAATTGTGTCTTTTAATATTTCACGAATTCCAGCAGGAGTTGCTGCTTGTTTTAATATACGGATAGGGTTTTGTGTTAAAGTATAGCTTGGAGGAAATTGTATGATTTTAGCATTCTCTTTTGCTTCAAAATATGTTACAATACACCAATCCCAGGATTTCTTAAGAAATTGCGGGTTATAAATAAATGCAGAAATTAATTCAAGTGTATGCTTGCTGGTTTCTGGTTCATCATTAAATTGCTCTTTGTTTAAAAATTTGATAATATCGTCTGCCCATTCAGGTGCGAGTATTCTTGCCAATTCATTACAGAGACTCGCACTTTCTTTTGTTTCGTATTTTAAAACATTATCCATATTTTGAAGTTCATCATAATGGCTTTCTGCGTAATTATAAATATCTCTTAATTTAATACCATGCTGTTGGCGAAACGAATCAATAAAATCATCAATATTTTCATAAATTAAATTGGTCATCTTAATTCTCCTGATATTTGTTTGTAAAATCTATTTAATCTTCTTTTAAATATATCATAATGAGGTTCTAGTATATTTATATGATTATTAAAACCAAAACAATAAGTACATTTATTTATATCATAAGTATTACCGTTTATACTTTGTGCAATTTGATTACCTTTGTTTTCTATGGGTGCAAGTATAATACATTCTATACAGCCATTTAATTCATGTACCCTGCAATAATCTTTGAATAATTCACTTTCTGCCATGTTTTGATATTTATTTACTATTTCATGAATAAGCCATTTTATAAATCTTCTAAAACTTTTTAATGTAGCAAAATTAGTTTGTCCATTTTGTGAATATTCATTATTTTTATAAGATTCTATGAATGGTTTCAGCCATATGGTTCTTAATTGGTTTAATTTGTCATCAGGTAAATCCACATAAATATTATGAGATGGTTTTTTATCTTCTAAAATGCTTTCTATAGCCGCATCATTGTTTTTTATAATATCTATTAATTCTTTGGTTCCATCTCCATTTTTATTTTTTACCGGATCATTAGTAGATATTTTATTTCCTTTATACTCATTGATTTTGGCTGCTAAAATATAATAATTAATTCTTTCTTCAAGAATTTCTTTTATGAGTGGATCATGTATTATTATATCAAGATATTTAACAAGATCATATACGCCATCTTTCGCTTTTGCTTCAAGTTGTTCTGCTTTTTCATTTAAATTTAAATCCAAAAGAATGCCATAAATAATATTTTTATAATAATTCCATTCATTCATGAGATTGTTATGTAAATTCATGGAATTGATGAGCATTTCTTTGAAGTATTTTTCTGTAGGAATAAAATAGGAATTATTCTCTTTTATATTTTCAATTACATTTCTGATATGTATATTATCTTTATCATTAGGATTTTTTATGTACATATATGCATAATATCTTGAAACAAAACAACGAAAGGCTTTGTATATTGAATTAGGTTTATATTTTCCATAAATAATATTTGAAAAATCACATTTAAAAGTATTTTCAGTATTATTAAAAAATATCCATTTATGATTATTTATAATTTCTTTAATGAATAGCTCTGATAAACAATCAATGTTTTGTATGTTTTTACCATAATGCTTTTTAAACATTTTTTCTTCTTCTTTAAGAAATAGCTTAATGATATTTACAGGCTTACTCTTTTTCAACTCTTCGTCCAGTTTATCCCAATGTTTGAAAGCTGGGTCATCACTTGATGGGAAAAGACCTGAAAAAGGCAATTGTGCAGCCATTTTTTTGATGTCAAGCAGGTTTGTGCCATTGCTGTAGGTAACAAATTGTTTTCCCATTGAATACAACTTATTATCACTTTTATCTCCAATACGGGAAATAGAAACGATAGGAAAATAATTGTTCCATAGTTCATTAAAATTCATGCTCATATAGGACCTTCCATTACAATATTTTAACTTAAAATGATTATTAAAATAGTTATACATGGTAATTGCCATATAGTCAAGCATAAAAAAAACAGCGCCGTCCGCAAAAGACAGCGCTGCTGGGTCTGGACCTCTGTTATTCATCAAACCCTAAAAGCCTTTTGTTCTCTTCCCTGAACCGGAGAATCCTTTCGTTGGATGATAATCGTGACTGTGCAGAACTGGCGGTGTCTGTTACCGGTCTTTCCTGCCGAGTGCGTACTTCGGTAGTTTTTTGTTCTGTTGACGTAGTTCTTCTTTCAATATTTCTTTGATTTCCGGAAGAAACATAAGAAGCTATTTCTCGAATTTCCGTGTCTAATTGAGCTGTGTCCGCTGTAAGCCAGAAACTAACGCCGTGTAGTGTTGAGCCATCAATGGTTCTAAAGCTATATGTCAGTTTCAACATTTCTCTGACATTTTTTAGTGTTTCAGCAAATACGATGCTTCCAATTATCTCAGTTGCAATTTCTGTAGCCATATCATCGTCATAAACGAGAGTGTAGGCTTCTCCGCGAACATAGGAATTCATTCTTGCAGCCTTAACAACCATGCCGTGCATCATGTGTGCATCTAATGTTGCAGATGAAATACGATTTCTTGAAGGTCCTATATTTCTTTCTGTAATGACCCCATTGTATTCCCCGTGGCGTATTCCATGATATATATCCGCTGCTTGCTGAGTATTCGGAGACATAGAGATCAACACTGCGCCTTCAGGAAGAATGCTGGCTCCAAACTCACAAAGAACAGGATGGATACCTTCGGCAAAAACCGTTCCGGTTAACATGGTCACCAGAACAAGACCCATTAAAACTTTCCTCATAAAAGAGCTCCTTTTCTTGCATTATGCAAGTCATTATCTGGCAGCTTTTAACAGCCAACGGCTGTTGTAAAAAGCTGCATCAGATGATATCTATATATGTAAAAATTACTTTGTTTTTCTGTTAATTTTTACACTTATATAGCTATATACTAAAAGGACTGGAGAAACTGGCTATAACCGTGCCTGTTTCAACAACTACAGCCCTAAAAACAAGAGATCTGTTTACCCCTGTTCCGTTTATGTCAACAATAATTAAGTATCTGGCAGATGCAAGCTTTCCGATTCTAATGGCATCCGCGGTGCTGACAAATGGAGAATTACTTAGTTCTAATTCAGCCATAATAAAATTTAAAGTTATTCTGTCAACAGCATGATATCCGTCTGCATTCAGAAAATGATTTTCTATTTGCATGACTGCTGCGGCAACATCTGTATTATCGTTTGCGCCTATTACTGCAATTCTTGAGCATCCTGCCGTTTCTGAACATTCAGGAATTTTGGTTCTCAGTTCATTAAAAGCATTTCTTGCCGCAGTTGAAATTGGTATAGGCGGATATTTAGCATCAACAAGCAATTTATTAATATTATCTGCATTACGGCTTGCGGCATTCAGGCAATTTCTTAGCAAATTTCTGAATTGATTTTCTGTCTTAAATGTATGATCGTTTTTACGATGGCTGTTTTTGTGGATATATTCCAAACCATCATAAACAGCTGAATCTGAAAATTCTGTTATCTTTTGTCTGTTGTGGTCAAAGAATTCTATTGAGGCTGTGAGCTGATACCGTCTTTCTCCGCAGGGAAGAAATGGCATAGTTAGACAAAGAGTAAGACCTCCGGCTGTAATAAAAGCCGCCTCAATAGCAGTATCACGCGGACCTCGTCCGATATAATTACTGGATAATTTTATCGTATAATAGCCAAAATTTTCGGCACCTGAAGTAAAGAAGCTGCCCATGATGCTTCTTACCTGATTTTGGTATAAATCACCTGCCATGCTTTGAAGCGGCAAAATATTTGAAGATACATTATTGCTAAGATTCATTCTGTTAAAGTTGAATACATGAGCCCATAATTTTGGCAAAGATATGCAGCTTATTGCCAAAATCATTGTTAAAGCAATTTGCTTTGAATAAATGTTTGTTTTCATAACTACCTCCTTGGGTGTTCCCCATATTTGCTTATATCTAAAAATAATCTGATATTACCGTTTATTTTCTGAATAATTTTTCTAAAATCTCGATTATTTCTGCTTTTTCTGCCTGCTCCATCCATTCCTGAAGCGCGTTAAATGTTTCCGCTTCTGTATTGTTTTGGGTTACAATCGCAGAGGTGACAACATAAGCTCCGTATCTGAATGTTCCGTTTGCATCTTTAAGGGTATATCTGATCATGCCTTCGCGGCGGTAATCCTGTATTTTTGTACCATATTGAACATTTAGCGTTATGGTTTTTCTCTCCAGTTCTTTTGCTTCTGCATTGCGGATGTCAATGTCCAGATTAACGATATAACCCGGGTTTAACTGGCGGGCAATTCTTGTCTGATGATAGACCATTGCTATCATTTCATCACTGCTGCTTATCGGTCTTGAATAAAGAGGCGATATATAATTGAAATACTGCCGTCCGGCTGCCGATTGTCCGGGAAGCCCTATCCATGTATCAATATTTGGATCCGGGAATACCCTGACTACTTCCATGCTTTCGTTTAATGACTGGACAAATTCAACAGGATCAAACGGATAATTAATATTTACCTTTGTTACAAAGTTGTCCATGGTAATGCTGCTGCCCGGTGTCCTGTTCACAGGTTTTTCTGCAGTTATATTGCTGTCATTATCAGCCTGTTCAATTTGCTCAGGATTAGTCGCGCAGCAGGTAATAAATATTATTAACATTACCTGACATAATAAGAATATCCAAAGTTTATATTTCATGATCTTCCTCCATTTCGCCTGTTAATAAAAAGCCTATATAGTCTAATAGTTCTGAATCCTTATAATCTTTTTCCAAAGTAATACTGCCGGAAAAATCTCTTCTGAGCATTAACAAACCCAATGTAGAATGTGTTTTGTAAGCAAGCATATATCTCCTGCCCTGAACTAGCTGTGTCCAGACCCGTTCAGCTGACCATTCTGCATCTAGATAATCATCAATAAAACTCAAAATGGTTTCATTAAGATCTATAATGTCCATTTTGTGCCAGCCGCCTGTAACTACAGAAGAGTTGTTTTCATCCGCAGTTTTTTCAATGTTACCGGCGCCGAAAACACATCCCGCTCCAATTAAAATCATTGCAATAATAAAAATTGGTTTCATTATTTGCCTCCTTGTATTCTATTTCTAAAAATATTATGTTGATTTCTGAAATTTGCTGCTGCCTGGTGCTTAAAATTAGCGAATTTTTTCTGGAATTCGTCCTGCCTGTTTTTAAAATATTCCTTTGCCTGTCTTTCTATCGCTGCGAATCTTTGGATAGGAAAATTGTAAAATCTGCCCCTGTAAACTTCAAAATCTTTTATTTCGCTTTCTTCTGATATATTCCAGTCATCAAATGTTAAAACAGCAGTTTCGGAAGGGAGCCCCTGCCCGTTATTGTTCCTGGCAAGAACAAAAAAAGTCATAACGGGACCTGTTATTTTAGGCAAAGGCATTCTAAAAACTGTGGAATTGGTTTCTCCAGCAAGAATATAATCGTTAAGAGTATCATCAAATTTATATACCTGATAAAGATTGGCGTTATCCACAGCCTGCCAGGAAGCTATAACGGTATTGCCTTGACGTGTTACGGCAAATCTTGCAGGAATACCCGGGACTTCTGTCGCATTTGAATTGCTCCAGCCTTCAGAGGCAAAACTAAGCTCGCTCATGTACTCGCCTTTGTGAGCGGCTACAAAATAGAAATAACGGCGGTTTGAAACTGCTGTTGTATCTTCAAAGAAATTTCTTGAAGTTTTGCCTAACGACGTATAATATTCATTTTCAGTCATTCTGAACACTTCATATTCTTCTGCGCTGTTATTTGTCCATGAAATTACTACTTTATTTCTGTTTGATCCTTTGCTCGCCTGTACATTTGAAGGAGGAACAGCAACTGACGGCAATGTGTCTTTTGGAACAATAACTTTACATTCGACTATCAGGGTAGTTAAATCATCGTAGGAGATATACATATATCCTTTTTCGCCCCAGGTTTCACCCCATGAGTTCAAAATTTTCAGCGTGCGGTTTGCATCGTTATACGCAACCATGAGCATGCCATGGTACGGGAAACGCACTCCGTCGCGTAAAACTCCGCTTGGTCCGCTGGGTTTGTAAATGCCACCGGTATATGAATCAAAGTTATCGTATACATGAAACGATACTATTACGCCAAAATCTCCAGCTAAAGCGCTTCTAACAGAATCCAAATTTACTGGTATATTTCTAAATTCGCTGATTCTGTAGCGTGCTGCTTCACGATGGGCACTGGCAGTTGGCTGAATACGATAGTTATCTACATGCGGAAAAGTTATATAAAGGGCGCAGCCTCTGTCTATCAAAATTTGCCCGTTGCTGTACAGAGAGCTTCCAGCGTCTCTTCCGCCATTTACCTGATTGTACAGGTAAAGCGGAGAGAAATATGTCCTGTTAAGTCCAACAGTCCAGTTGTTACGCAGTCTTTCTATTCGTGTAAGCTCTGATGCGACTGCCCAGCTTGAACACGACCCAATTCTGCCCTGAGAACGCGCTATCAAAACCGATGAGCCTACATCTGCGCTTACAGGCAAATCAAAGCTGAAGTTTACGCTACTCATTATTGCTGGCGGCAGTGAACTCATGAGTTTTTCCGGAACGAGGCGTAAATTAAGACCTCTTTCGTCGTTTGCATAAACAGCAGTCGCTGCCAATGCAAGAACAAGAATAAATAAAACAAATCTTTTCATAACTTTTATCTCCTTATATAAATTGATATGTAAAAATAATTAAAGAAAACCTATAAATTCTTCAGAAGATTTCTGATTATTTGAATAAATTCTGAAGGTAACCGCCCGTATGCTTCATAACCTGAAAAACTAACGCCGCCTATGGCTTTATCGCTATAAACACTTTTACCTGTTATTGAATCATGTAAAATAAAACGATAGAAAACCATGTTATATGGCGAAATTCCAAAATGCGCTATAGACGGTCCGGAGGATGCTTCTGACATAAGAAAAACAGTATACCTTGCATTTCTATCAAGCGTATTAATTGCTTCTCTGTAGGAGGTCCTGTTTAAGTATTGCTCAGGGATGCGTATAATTTGCGGTTGCATTCCATTTACTCCGGCAATTCTGGCAATTTCGTTAAGCACTGTCGAAGAAATATGCGTAAATTGCCTGTTGCTTATGCTTATACCAGTAACTGTGAGCAGTCTGGCATCGGGCATTTGTTGTATCCGGTTTCTGAATTCACCTGGCGAAATAGCAGGCGCTAATAAAACACGCCCATTTTCCCTGAAAACTCTGATATTCATTCTCTGCAAGACGTTTGCGATATTGTTAAAATAATCAGGTGAATTGTTATAAATAATTCTGACCGGTTTACCGCTGATATTCATTGGAAAAACTATTATTTTTCTGTCAAGTTTTTGCAGTAAGTTATCAAATTGTATTAAAAAATCAACTCCGCCTTCTTTCATCTCAAAAACGAGGCATTCTCCTTCTAACCAGCTTGAGAAATCCGGGTATCCTGCGGGAGTATTGCTAAGCGCTGCAGAAGAAAAATTGAACTTCCCTGCAAAATAATTATGCGCCCGGTAAGCGGCTACTTCCTGATCAACATATCTTTCTGCTTTCCTCCGTCCTTCCTCAGTTATAGTAATAAGAACCCTGGCAATATAGCCATTATTTGTTTTTTCTACCTTGTTTTCAATTTCCTCAATACCGGTAAGATGCACTCTTATTGTTACATTGGCTTCGCCCATGATGCTTAAAGCTACATCATCAAGATTTGTGCCTCTAGTAGCTTGAATAATTTTCCATGTTCCGCCTATAAACGATGAAAATGATGCAGCTATAACGCGGTATGCATTGTTTCGTGCATCCAGCAGCGCTTCTGCCTCGCTGTTCTTAGGATCTGAAACGCCTTCATAACCATTTTGCCCCCAAAGCGGAAAACCAATCAAACAAAACACCAGCATGAAAATAAAAGGTTTAAATTTCATAAATACCTCCGAATATTTATTTTTTATTTGTAAAGTTACAAATAAAATCCTGTGCTTTCTGGAAAGCATTTTGAATGTGCCCTGGAATTGCATCGTTTTGATGGTATAAAAATATTAACCCCCACACAAAAAGAGCCAGTAAAACGATATTTAATAATTTTCCCATAATTAACTCCTTGTAAGGTATATCTAAAAATAATTGATAAAATCCTTGTTTTTTAGCATAAATTAATCCCCCCAACCCTTTCACTCTATGACCCACTGAACCCCCTATACTTAATATGTATAAAACATAAAAATTCGGGGCAATTTTATTAGATTTTTGGCAGATGAGTTAAAAAAGACGCATTAGATTTGTTTTATTTTCTGGAAAAAAAAAGGCTAACTCCTTATATAATAAGGAGTTAGCCTTAAGCGGGAAACGGGAGTCGGACCCGCGACATCGACCTTGGCAAGGTCGCGCTCTACCACTGAGCTATTCCCGCATGGTTTTTAAAGGTTAGCAAAAAGCCGAAATTTTGTCAAGTTCCCGGCTGCTTTTTTGCTCGTTTCGCCAAAAGCGCAGGCTGCCTGTAAAATCACCTGTTAAACTTAAAAAACATCACGTCGCCGTCCTGCACAACGTATTCCCTGCCTTCAAGGCGGTATTTTCCCACTTCCTTAATTTTTGCTTCGGTTCCGTAAGTAAAAATATCATCGCAAGTGTAGACATCGGCTTTTATAAAACCTTTTTCAAAATCCGTGTGAATTACACCGGCTGCTTTTGGAGCCGTGTCTCCGGCATGAAATGTCCATGCGCGGCACTCGTCTTTTCCTGTGGTAAAAAATGTCCGTAAACCAAGCAGTTTATACGCGCTGTGAAGCATGGCAGAAAGACCTGTTTCTTTCAGTCCCAAATCTTCAAGGAACGCTTTTTTTTCATCCGGGTCTTCGATACCGCAAAGGTCGGCTTCAAATTTGCCGCAGATGCAGATCGCCTCGGTCTTTTCCGCTTCGGCGCGTTTTTTAACTTCCATGATGTGAGCATTGCCCTGCCCGCCCGCAGCAATGCTGCGAATTGCCTCTTCATCGACATTGCATACATACAGCACCGGTTTTGCTGTGATAAAATGACAATCATATATGGCGGCTTTTTCTTCGTTGCTTAAACCCAGCGAACGGATAGGCTGGGCGTTCTCAAGGGCTGCGCTTATTCTATCCAAAATTGAAATAACAAACTCAGCATTTTTCTTTTCCGCCTGATTTTTTAAGGTTTTTTCCGCGCGTTCACGCCGTTTGGCAAGGGTTTGCATATCGGCAAGAGCGAGCTCAATATCGATTGTTTCGATATCGGATGCCGGATCGATTTTTTCGTTTACATGGAAAATATCGCTATTGTCAAAACACCGGACAACATGCACGTAAACAGCGGCATCACGGATATGCGAAAGAAACTGATTGCCCAGCCCCTCGCCTCTGGAAGCGCCTTTCACAAGCCCGGCAATATCCACAAATCCCACTGTTGCGGGAATTGTCCTGTCCGGCTGAAAAATAGCGGACAATTTATCCAGTCTTGGATCGGGAATATTGGTAACGCCCACATTCGCCTTAACGGCGCTGGATGGATATTTAGCCGTCTCCACCGGTGTGGAACATAAAGCCGAAAAAATAGTGGATTTCCCCACATTGGGCAAGCCCAGAATACCGCAATTTAAAGCCATATGCGCAGTTTAGCATTTTTTCATACTTAACAAAAGTAGCACCAGCTTTTTGTGTTTTGAGATGCGGTCTTATAAAAGGTTTATAGATATTATGCGATTCACACTTTTAGGTACCCTAAAAGTGTGAATTCCGTTGACAGTTATCCCGGGAAGATTTATAATTGAATTTATGAAAAGACTATTAGAAAACAGGCTGCTGCAATGGAAAGACGACCCTGCCAGAAAGCCGCTTATTATACATGGGGCAAGGCAGATAGGCAAAACCCATACTGCCATGGAATTTGGCGCGAATTATTATGCCTCTGTCGCTTATTTTTTCTTTGATAATAACCCGGATTTATGCGAATATTTTGAAAGCGGAATTAGCTCCATTAAGTCTTTAATAACCAAGCTGGAAGCGAATATTAATATGACAATCATGCCCGAAAAAACACTAATTATTTTTGATGAAATTCAAGCCTGTCCTGCCGCTCTTACCTCTCTTAAAAGGTTCCAGGAAACGGCGCCGGGATATCATATTATTGCCATCGGCAGCTTGCTTGGAGTTGCTTTAAGCAGAACTGCAAATGGCACTGAAAGACATTACTCTTTTCCGGTTGGCAGGGTTGATGAATTAAATATGTACCCGTTCAATTTTGAAGAATTCTTGCTGGAATTTAATCCAAAACTCATTCCTTTAATTAAAGAAAGTTTTGATAATGATACTCCTCTTGCAAATGGTCTGCACAAAGAAGCGCTGGAATTATTTTTGCGATACCTTGTTATTGGAGGAATGCCGGAGGCGATTTTAGAGTACATTAAAACAAATAATTATACCCTGGTTAAGGCAAAGCAGCTTTCAATATGCAATAACTATATTTTAGATATGAATAAATATACCGACACCAAAACGCAGGCAATTAAAAACGAAGCGGTTTACAATACTTTGCCTTCCCAGCTTGCAAAAGAAAATAGAAAATTTCAATATGCATTAATTAAAAGCGGAGCCAGAGCAAATGATTACGAGCTTTCCCTTAATTGGCTGAAAAAAGCCGCAGTAATTATAAAATGCAACAAAGTAAACGAGGGCAAAGAGCCGCTTGCAAGTTATGAAGATTTTTTATCGTTTAAAGTATATATGAGTGATGTGGGTTTATATGCGGCAAAAAGCAATAATTCCCATCTTTCAATTCTAGGCAGAACTATGGGAGATACGGCAAAAGGCGCATTAACGGAAAACTACATTGCGCAGGAATTAAATGCAAACGGCTTTGAATTTTATTATTGGGAAAGTAATAATCAGGCGGAAATTGATTTTGTTATTCAGATAGAAAATAAAATTATTCCCATCGAGGCAAAATCGTGGGAAAATGTACGGTCTCAAAGTTTGGAAAGTTTTAGAAAAAAGTACAATATAGAAAAAGCCATAAGAGTTTCTGCCAGGAACTTTGGTTTACAGAATGGAATTAAATCAATACCGCTTTATGCTGTGTGGTGTATAGCCCAATGACCAAACACACAATACTCAATAAAAAATTCGGTTATTCTTCATTCCGCCCCGGACAGGAAGAAGTAATAGACGCTATTCTTGAGGGGACGGATGTGCTCGCTGTAATGCCGACCGGTGCGGGGAAATCTCTTTGTTATCAGATACCGGCTTTGCTGCTGGATGGGATGACTGTCGTTATTTCGCCGTTAATTTCCTTAATGAAAGATCAGGTTACTGCTTTGCGGGAAGCCGGATGCGTGGGGTCCGCCCAGGCTGCGTTTTTAAACAGTTCGCTGAGCGCTAAAGAATACGCAGACACAATGGAAGAAATACATGCAGGCAGGGTAAAGCTGCTTTATATTGCACCGGAAAGGCTGCAGAAAGAAGCAGCGAGCTTTGAAAAACTGCCTCTTATTGTGATAGACGAAGCGCATTGTGTGTCGCAGTGGGGACATGATTTTAGAACCAGTTATATGCAGATAGCGGCTTTTATTAAAAGTATAAAGAAACGTCCTGTTGTTGCCGCTTTTACCGCTACAGCGACAGCAAAGGTGCGCGAAGATATTCATAGGCATCTGGCTCTTCAAAGACCCTTTGTTATTAACACCGGGTTTGACAGACCAAACCTTTTCTTTGAAGTACAAAAGCCAGGAGATAAAAAAACAGCGCTGCTTGAATGTCTGGACAAGCGGAAAAAATCAAGCGGTATTATTTACTGTGCTACCCGCAAAGCTACGGAAGAAATATGTCATTTGCTCATTCGCCGCGGTTTTAACGCCGCTCGCTATCATGCAGGACTGGATGATAATGAACGCAGAAACAATCAGGAAGATTTTATCTATGACAGGAAGACTATAATGGTTGCAACCAATGCCTTTGGCATGGGGATAGATAAATCTAACGTATCGTTTGTTATTCACTACAATATGCCCAAAAACATAGAAAGTTATTATCAGGAGGCAGGTCGTGCCGGCAGAGACGGCGCTCCTGCGGATTGCATACTTTTGTACAACGGACAGGATGTGCGCATCAATCAATTTTTGATTACGCAGGGCGAAGATGATAATTTCGCTGATGACAGGCAGGAGTTTAATCTTGAACTGCTCAGACAAATGACATTTTACGCAACAACAAGTGATTGTCTGCGCCGCCGCCTGCTTGCCTATTTTGGAGAAAATGCCCCAGCCAATTGCGGTAATTGCTCAAATTGCCTTGCTGATTATCCGGAAATTGATATAACAATAGAAGCGCAAAAAATTGTCTCCTGTGTATTTCGTCTTAAACAACGGGGACGCAGTTTCGGCAAGACAATGATCATTGATATTCTGCGCGGCAGCAAGAACGAAAAAATACGCAGTTTTGGTTTTGATACGCTCAGTACATGGGGAATAATGTCAGAAACAAGCGTTAGCAGGATTCGGCTTATCATGGATTATTTAATCGAAAAAAAATACTTGTTCATGGAAGACGGAGAATATCCGGTTGTAACTTTAGGTTATACGAAAGAACTTTTTAATGAAGAATCCCGCGTGTTCGCTAAACTTCCTAAAGAAGAAAAGAAAACTTCTAAACAGAAAAAATTGCTGCCGGAAAAAAATGAACAATTGCCGCCTGCTGATATTGATGATGAGCTGTTTGAAAAACTTCGTACGCTGCGAAAAGAAATTGCTGCCAAAGAAGGGAAACCCGCATACATCATTTTCTCCGATGCAGCGCTTAGGGATATGAGCCGGAAAAAACCGGTTTCTCTTGCGCAGTTTTCGGGTATTAATGGAGTAGGTCAGGTAAAGCTGGAAAAATTCGGCGGGATTTTTACTGAGTTAATTCGTGAGCATTTAGGCTGAGTACACGGAAAATTTCCGTGTACTCAGAGTTTGTTCTTATTTATCTTTTTATCCAGGTATCGTTATCCCAATCCCTAAGGGTGGTGGCATTAACGATTGTCATGCGTCTTGTGTTGGCATTTGCAAAATCAGAAGAAGTTAAAGTAACTGTAGAACCTGATACTGTGTATGTGCCGTTAATAATTGTATTTCTTTCAGGGATATACATCGCAAAAACATTGGTGCCTGTAAATGTGAATGTCCATGACTCGTGCCCCTGAAGTCTGTAAACTCCTGAAAGCGCAGATGTTGCGGGCGCTGAAGTCCATGTATCGCCGTCCCAATCCCTTAAAGTTGTTGGATTAATAATTGTCATTCTTCTTGTATTGGAATTGGCAAAACTGGAAGATGTCAGTGTAACTGTAGAACCTGATACCGTATATGTGCCGTTAATCGTTGTATTTCTTTCCGGAACATACATTGCAAAATTATTTGTGCCGGTAAAAGTGAATGTCCATGTTTCATGTCCCTGCAGCCTGTAAACACCTGAAAGCGGCGCCGGTTTTACCCATGTATCGCCGTCCCAATCTCTAAGGGTGGTGGCATTAACTATTGTCATCCGTCTTGTATTGGCATTGGCAAAACCGGAAGAAGTCAGTGTAACTGTACTGCCGGAAATTCTATAGGTACCGGAAATTGTTGTGTCTCTTTCTGTTATATACATTGAAAAGTTATTGCCGGTAAAAGTGAATGTCCATGAGTGTCCCTCAAGTGTGTATACGCCGGAAAGCGTTGATTGAGCAGCTGCCGCATGTGCGATAGAAAACCCAATTATTACAGCCAGTGTAATAATTCTTGCGAATTTGAAAGTATCTTTCATTTTAATACCCCTTTTTTATACTTTGTTAATCTGTATTTCTGCATACGCAAAAATGTTCAGCAAAAACTGAACTTGCACTTTCCTCAAAAAACCATTTTTGAGGGTTTAAGTTACATGAGCTCATTATATCATTATTATTTAAAATAACAAGATTATATTTACATATATGACAAACCATGCAATAAATTGGGCAAATCACAGACAGGCAGATACACCGACCCCCTGAAAATCACAGGTTCATGGTGAAAATGAGATTCCTGCCCATAACTTGTAAATGCAGTCTCTCCCAGGGACAGCCGTGCCTGACCAAAGGTAATGTTCCCGTTTTCGGCAAGTTCAAAGGGTTGCTGTAATAATCCGGCAGCCGCCTGTAAATCTACAAAATGCAGGTTGAACAGATCAAATGCCGGTATGGCAACTGCCTGTTTATTGAAGGTTAGGGTATATTCTGTATATTTTGCAGGTTCAGCAGGGCTGGCAAACCGTGACTTGATTGGACGTCCGGCGCGTACTCCAAGTATGCCGTTTGGGTTCAGTCCCATCCGCCCGTTTACCCAGACATATCTGATGCCGTCAGAATAAGAATCCGGGTTTTCCGGTGTTCCCGTATCGATGATGGTGTCGTAGCAGAACAAAACAATATCCGCATCAGCGCCGATTTCCAGCCGGCCTTTTCGTTTTATATCATCCGATGCGCTTTCCAGGCGGCGGGCAGATCTTATTGTCATCATTGCGACGGCATCCATCAGGGAGATGACGCCTTCTTCGCGGGCATATTTGCCTATGACACGGGAAAAAGTACCCGCGCCCCGCGGGTGGCTCCTGCCGCCGTTCATGATGACGTCATCACTGGAGATGGAAATGAAAGGCTGCTGAATAGCCAGGCGGACCTCATCCTCTGGTATTGAATTTCTGGCTAATACTATCATCCATTGAGAACGGTATCTGCGGAAAGTTTCGGCAGTGAGGCGTTCGGTAGTGCCGGGGACTTGTAAATCATTGTAGGTAAGCCTGAAGCGCTGCTGCCAGCCGGAATTAAAACGTTCTGACGGCAGCCAGGATGCCCAATAATCATAGGGGTACATACAGGCAGTAATGTCCAAACCTTCGGCTATTGCATCCGAGACCATGGCAAAAGCCTGCGGTGCAACATGAGTCGCGCCGGTGCTGGGAATATGCATGATATGGGTAGATGCGCCTGTTTCCCGCGCTAAATCCAGAACTTCCTGAATTGCGACAAGGCTGTTTTTTTCGCCGTCCGGGGTGGCATAACGTAAGTGATAATAGGAAGCTACGTCCATTTCTGCGGCTAATTTGCTTAGGGCAAGCATTTCTGCCCCGCCCACGCCGGGAACATATTCAGGGCTTATGGAAATGCCCAATGCGCCGTCCATGATGTTCCGGCGTACATTTTTTACCAGGGTTTCTATGGCATCGGGATCTGTCATGACCGTCCTGTCCCCGTAACCTACTTCCCGCCGCATAACTGTGATAAAACTGGATGCGCCGTAATTTACAAAATACGGACGTGAAGCGATATTATCGTACCATTTTTTTGCGTCATTGGTGCCGCCGTGCATGACCAGGTTGGTGGTCACACCGTCGGAGATTTTATAACGCGCAGAAGAATCGATTAATTCAAAGGAAATAACGTCGATAAAACCCGGGACCGCTACCAGCCCTTCGGCATCCACTGAACGTGTACCCTGCAAAGGTCGGCGGGTAAGCGCGGCAATACGCCCGTTAAGTATGCCGATGTTGTAATTGTTTAGGTCGCTGCCGGTTTCAGGGTTTATTAGCCGCGCATTAAGGATAACCGTGTCATATATTGTCGTGTCCAGGGCTGGCGGAGGTAAAATAGTGATACCGCGGGGCTGTTTTGGGGCTGAAACGCCGATTATGAGGATGAGTGCCAATACAACCAGCACAGCCGCGCCCAGGGATACGATAATGAAGAATCTCGTTTTGTTTCTTATGTACATTTTTAAATTATAGCATATTTTAAATAATTAATTGCAGAATTGCCGATTTTCTGATATAATTTCATAAAAAGGGCATTTTGTTTGCCAGAGGTATTATTGGGATGAAGACGATATTTGCAGTTGATGATAATCATGTAAATCTTTTAACTGCAGAGAATGCATTATCAGAGCATTATAATGTATTCACTTTGTCATCGGCTTCGTTAATGTTTGAACTTCTGGATAATGTCACGCCCGATTTAATTTTATTGGATATTTTAATGCCGGATATCGGCGGTTTTGACGCATTAAAGCAATTAAAAGCCGACAAGCGTTACGCGGATATTCCTGTTATTTTTCTGACAAGCAAGAGCGATGTTGGCACAGAAGCCCAGGGGTTCGAAATGGGCGTAGCGGATTTTATTTCCAAGCCTTTTTCCAAACCGGTCCTTCTTAACCGTATAAAGACACTGCTTGATATTGAAGATGTAATTAAGGAAAGAACCAAAATGCTGCAGTTCAGGACCGAAAGGCTCCAAAGACTGCAAAACAGCATGGCATCGGTATTGGCAAACATGGTAGAAAACCGCGATAAATTGACAGGCAGGCATATTGAACGCACAACAAAATACATAAAAATTCTGCTTAATGCCATGCTTGAACATAAAATATATTTTGATGAGATATGCGAATGGAATTTGGAGCTGATTGCTTCATCTTCACGTTTGCATGATATAGGTAAAATTGTAATTACAGATCTGCTGTTAAATAAATCCGGACGCCTTACCGCAGATGAATTTGAAGCAATGAAATCTCATGCTTCCGAAGGCGAAAAAATTATAGACAGCATAATTGTCGATTCCGGGGATGGGTACTTTCTGCAAAACGCCAAATTGTTTGCAGGCAGTCATCATGAACGATGGGACGGTTCCGGATATCCTCGCGGTTTAAAGGGAGAGGATATTCCTCTTCAGGGACGCATAATGGCAATTGCCGATGTTTATGATGCGCTTGTATCGGAACGGTCGTATAAAAAGGCATTCTCTCATGGGGAAGCGGTAAAAATTATCAAAGATAACAGCGGTTCGCATTTTGATCCTGAACTGATAAAAATATTTATGATATGTGAAAAAGATTTTAGCAAGGTGGCTGCAGAATGATAACAAATATATCACTCGCCGTTTTATTTTTGCTTCTGTTATTGCTAGTCTTCTTGCTGATAAGGAATAAAAGAACCCAGCGATTATACAAGATAGAAATAGAAGAAAAAATACTGATGGAGAAAGCAATAAACGCGGCAAATGAACGCCTGATGTTAATGCTGGATACATCTCCGTTGTGCACCCAGATATGGGACAGAAATTTAAATACGATAGACTGCAACGAAGCAGCCGTAAGATTATACGGCTTTAAGGACAAGCAGGAATACAGAGATAAATTTATTTCCAGCTGTTCGCCGGAATTTCAGCCTGATGGACGGCGCTCCGATGAAAAAGCTGTAAAGCTTGTGAATGAAACATTTGAAAAAGGTTACAGCAAATTTGATTGGATGCATAAAATGCCGGATAGTGGCGCGCTTATACCGGCAGAGGTTACGCTTGTCCGGGGCAGATACGGAAGTGAAGATGTCGTGCTTGGATATACCCGTGATTTACGCGAGCACGATAAAATGCTGGAAACCATCAAATATCGTGAAAAAATACTGGAAGTACTTAATAAAACCGCAATTGAATTCATGACGCAGCAAAACAAATCATTCGAAGATATCATGTCGATAGGACTAATGCCCATCATCGTAGAGCTGGATTTAGACAGGCTTTCGGTTTGGCAGAATACTCCCATGCCGGATGGTTTGCATGTATCGCAAATTTTCCGCTGGGATAAAACATCCGGCGGAACTACTGAACCGACTGCCATATTAAAAAATGTATCGTATGCCGATATGTCGCCGAGATGGGAAAAGATTCTGGCAGCCGGAGACATTATCAATTCTCCCGCAAGATTGCTTCCGGAGGCAGGAGTATTAAAATCATTCGGCGTTATCTCCGCATTCGTTGCGCCTATTTTCATAGACAATGTTTTTTGGGGATTTGTGCTTTTTGAAGACCGTCACAATGAACGGTATTTTGACAGCAACTGCGCAGATATTTTGCGCTCTGCGGCGTTTATGTGCGCCAATGCAGTGATTCGCAATCAATTGCTGATTGAACTTGTTACTGCCAAAAAACTTGCAGAGCAAAGCAACCGCGCAAAAGGCATTTTTCTTGCGCAGATGAGTCATGAAATACGAACCCCGATAAATGCGATACTTGGTATTTCTGAAATTCATCTTCAGAATAAAAATCCGCATATAAATGCGGAAGAAGGGTTTAGAAAAATATACGAGTCCGGCAGCCTGCTTATGAAAATAATTAACGATGTTCTGGATTTTTCAAAAATAGAAGCCGGTAAACTGGAAGTTGTCTGTGAAAAATACGATGTTCCGGTTTTTATCAGCGATACCATGCAGATTAACCGTTTGCGCTATGAAAGCAAACCGATAGATTTTAAACTTGAACTGGACGATAAAATGCCGCTTAAATTAATCGGAGACGAGCTGCGCATCAGGCAGGTTTTTAACAATCTGCTTTCCAACGCTTTTAAATATACGGATACCGGCGAAGTTAAGCTGTCTATAAATTTTGAACCGGGAAATGATGATGAAACCATTGTTTGAATAGTTAAAGTGAGCGATACCGGACAGGGAATGAATAAAAATCAGCTTGAAAAACTTTTTGATGAATATGAACGCTTTAACATGGAAACGAATCGCAGTATTTCCGGCACAGGCTTGGGATTAAGCATCTCTAAACGTCTTGTTAATTTAATGAACGGAGAAATATTGGTAGAAAGCGAAGCCGGCAAAGGATCTGTTTTTACAGTGCGCATTCCCCAGAAAAAATGCAGTTCGCTTGTATGCGGAAAAGAAATTGCGGAAAGCTTAAAGGATTTTAGCTTTCGCAGCATGACGCTTTTTAAAAGCGAACAAATCATACATGAATATATGCCTAACAGCAAAGTGCTGGTAGTAGATGACGTTGAATCCAACCTGTATGTTGTAAAAGGTTTATTGTATCCTTACGGGCTGCATATTGATACGGCAAAAAACGGATTGGAAGCCGTAGAAAAAGTAAAAAACGACAGCACTTACGATATAATATTAATGGATCACATGATGCCCAAGATGGACGGCATTAAAGCAACACAGATTATTCGTGAAATGGGTTTTTCACGCCCCATCATCGCTCTTACTGCCAATGCGCTTATTGGGCAGGCAGAAAAGTTTTTATCAAATGGTTTTGACGGTTTTATTGCCAAGCCAATCGATTCTCGCGAATTGGATCTTTTGCTGACACGCTTGATACGGGATAAAGAGCCGTCTGCCGCCTTGCAGTCAATTGAAATCGAAAAAACGGCTCGCAAAGAACAAATGGACAATATGTCCGCAAGGGAAAAATATTTTCTGCTGGATGCAGAAAACGCTGTAAGCGAGCTAAGAAAATTAAATACTAAGCTGCATGAGCTTAACGATGAAGAAAAAGAATCGTATATTGTTGTTGTTCACGGAATAAAAAGCGCTTTGGCAAATATAGACGAAAAGAAATTGTCTGATGCTGCGTTGAGCCTGGAAAATGCCGGCAGCGCAGGAAATTTTTCCGCAATAGCAGATGAAACATCCGCGCTTATTGATGCGCTGCAGGTTTTAATCGATAAATTTAAAACGGCTGAAACAGACGACCCTATGGAAATTTCTGATGAAGATGCAGCTTACCTGCAGCAGAAGCTGGACGATATCAAGAGGGCGTGTGAAAATTTTAATATTAAAACCGCAAAGACAGCTTTGGCAGATTTAGCGCAGAAAAGCTGGACGCTTAAAATAAATAATATGCTGGACGGAATTTCTGTAGATCTGCTGCGCGGAGATTTTAAAAAGATTGTGTCTGCTTTGGGAGATTGCCCTGGAGGATACAGCTAATGCCCTATATAATACCGTGGCTGATTGGAACATGTATTCTGTCCCTGTTGGTAATAATTCTTGTTGCAATTCTCTTTTTAAGAAGCCGCCGCGCCGGTAAGCAGCTGGAAGAAATTGTCGAAAAACGGACAAATGAACTTAAGGTTCAGACAACCACGTTTACTACATTATTCGATTCAATTCCGGATCCTATCTATATAAAAGACTTAAATTTACGTTATATACAATGCAATAAAAGTTTTTTGGATTATTTTGGACGCACCAAGGAAGATGTTATAGGGAAAGGCGATGAGGAAGGGCTTGGAGTGTCTTTTAGTAAAGCGGAAGAGTTCAGAAGGTGGGATCGCAGGGTTATTTTAGAAGGCAATATAACAGTAGTCGAAGAAAGTGTTCCGCGCGCAGACGGAACTATTCCTCTTATAGAATCAACTAAAACTCCGCTTGTGGTAGACGGCAATGTAATCGGCGTTTTGGGAATAGTGCATGATATTACAAAACATAAAGAAATAGAAATTAAAATGGTATCCGGTTATAAATACGCAAAAACATTAAATGACGCGCTGGCAAAGCTTACCAAATCTCAGGCTATTTCTTTGGGGAATCTGGAAGCCGCAGCAGATGATCTGGCACAGGAAGGATGCATTGCTCTTGATACCTTTTGTGTCGGGATATGGAGTTACATAGAGGAAGAAAATGTTCTTGAATGTATCTCCTGCTATGACGGCTATACCGGCAAAAATCCCGTTAAAGATAAAAGTTATATGTTTAACCGGCAGGAATATTTAAAGCTTTTAAAATCTGAACGGTTAATTGTTATGAACAATCCGGAAGAATGCAAGCAGATGTCGGTTGCATTTGAAAGATATTTCAGCCGGTTATGCGCCGCGCTTGACGCTCCCATACATATAGACGGCAAACTGGTTGGTGTGGTATGCGTTGAACAGGTGCTCTGCGATAAATACCCAAATGAACGCGAATGGGCAATAGAAGAACAAAACTTTGCCTCTTCTCTTGCCGACTTAATGGCGCTGGCAATTTCCAGTTCTGAACGGCGCAAAGCGCGCGAAGCCGCTGAAACTGCCAGCCAGACAAAGTCCGCTTTCCTTGCAAACATGAGCCACGAAATACGCACTCCAATGAATGCCATTTTGGGCGTAACCGAAATCCTTATTCAGATAGAATCGCTTCCTGCCGAGATAGAAGAAGGTTTGGGCAAAATTTACAGTTCGTGCGATTTGCTTCTTGGCATTATCAACGACATACTGGATTTCTCCAAAATAGAAGCAGGCAAGCTGGATATTATGCCCGCAAAATATAAAGTTGCAAACATGATAAATGACTCCGTTCATCTTAACATGATGAGAATCAACAGCAAACCCATTGAATTTGAACTTCATGTAGACGAAAACGTCCCCGCAAGATTAGTCGGCGATGAGCTTCGCATTAAACAAATCTTAAACAACCTGCTTTCCAATGCGTTTAAATATACCGACGCCGGCAAAGTTACATTGTCCGTTGCTTCTGAAGCAATACCTCTTCTTTCGTATTTGCCTGACCATACAATGAGCGGTCAGGTAAAATGGGCATACCCCGATAAGGCAGGCGTAACGCTTGTGTTAAGCGTACGTGATACAGGTCATGGTTTAACCGAAGAACAGCTGGGCAAATTGTTTGAAGATTATTCCCGCTTTAACATTAAAAAGAATATTACCGTAGAGGGCACCGGGCTGGGTTTGTCCATAACTCAGCGTCTTGTAAATCTTATGGATGGGTATATTCAGGTGGAAAGCGAGCTGGGTAAAGGTTCGCTGTTTGTAGTCCGTCTTCCGCAGGAAACAGTAGATTCGGAAGTGCTGGGAAAAGAAGAAGTGGCAAATATGCGGCAATTCCGCATGAATTATATGTCGCTTAGAAAATGGGGGAAAATTTCACGCGACCCAATGCCTTACGGAAGCGTTTTGATTGTTGACGATGTAGAAACAAATTTGTATGTTGCAGTCGGTCTTATGAAACTTTACAAGCTGCAGATAGATACTGCAATGATGGGGCAGGAAGCAATTGATAAAGTTAATAGCGGCAAAGTATACGACATTATATTCATGGATCACATGATGCCGGAAATGGACGGCATTGAAGCGACCAAAAGAATGCGGAATTCAGGATATAATGCCCCAATTGTTGCATTGACAGCCAATGCAGTAGCAGGGCAGGCAGATGTTTTTCTGCAGAATGGTTTTGATGAGTTTATCTCCAAGCCGATAGACATACGCCAATTGAACTCTATTTTAAACAAACTGATACGGGATAAACAGCCGCCGGAAGTAATCGAAGCTGCGCGCAAGCAGCAGGCGGAATCAAACGATAAAGTTCTTTTTCCGCAGATGGATTTATTGCTTCTGGAATCTTTTATCAGGGATGCCAATAAAGCTGTGGTTATACTGGAAGAACAATGCGAACATGCAAACGATTTGCGGGCATTTACCGTTGTAGTGCACGGCATAAAAAGTTCTCTGTGGAATATCGGCGAATCGACGCTTGCAGGGCTTGCGCTTAATTTGGAAAAGGCAGGGCGGGAGCAGGATATTGAAACTATAAAAGCAACTGCTCCGGAATTTTTAAACAGCCTGCGCGCATTACTGGAAAAACTTGAGTTAAAACGGGAAGAATACAGCGGCATTAACCTCTCGGTGAGCAAGGAAGATGTTGAAAATCTGCGCAATAAGCTTCTGGAGATTCAGGAATTGTGTACGGATTACAACAGAAAAGGCACTTTGGCAGTAATTTCTGATATTAAAAGCTGCTCAAAAGAAACAAGAGATGTTCTGGATAGCATTATGAAGCATGTGCTTCATAGTGAATTTGAGGAAGCGCAAAATATTGCGGCAGAATATGCCGGGTCGCTGAAGTTAACCAATACAGAGGTAACATAATGAAAATAAAAAAAGTATTTTTTTTAAGGGTGTTCCCCATACTTCCCGTAATAGCAATGGCGCTGATATTAATTTTTGTTTCTGACTGCAGCAGCGCAGATAATAATGAATCAGATGTCCGGCTTTCATTTTCTGAGTATCGTGACATTCCAGGTATTACCAGCGAAGAGATAAAAGCAATAGAAGCAATTCTTGAAAAAAAAGATTATTTTATCTATGGGATGATACCCAGTACAGAAACATTTCTTAATGAAAGCGGAGAAGTAAGCGGGTACTCCGCGCTTGTATGCAGATGGCTTTCTGAATTATTCGGCATTCCGTTTGTTCCGCAGCGTTTTTCCTGGCATGGGCTGCTTGACGGGATGGAAAGCAAAGAGATAGATTTTTCCGGCGATTTAACAGCAAACGAAGAACGCCGAAAAACTTACTTTATGACAGATGCCATAGCACAGCGCTCAATAAAATATTATCGTATTGCAGGCAGCAGTCCTTTTTCGGAAATTCGCCAAACACGCAAGCCGCGTTATGTGCTTCAGGAAAAAAATACAATTACAGCCGATGTTCTGTTTTTTTCCGGCGGAACATTTGATCCTGTATACGTTCTTGAATACGATGAAGTATACGATCTTCTAAAAAGCGGAGAAGCTGATGCGCTTATCACAGAAGGCGTGCAGGAAGATTTTTTTGACGTTTACGGCGATGTTGTAGTATCAGAATTTTTTCCGCTGATATACTCTCCTGTTTCCCTGTCAACGCAAAACAGCGAGCTTGAACCGATTATCTCCGCTGTGCAAAAAGCCCTGGAAAACGGCGGCATTCGCTACTTAAGCGAATTATATGATCAGGGGTATCAGGATTATTTAAGAAACAAGCTGTATATGAGGCTCACTGAAGAAGAAAAACAGTATATAAAAGATAATCCTGTTATACCGTTTGGGGCAGAATATGATAATTATCCTATTAGTTTTTTTAGCACCCGTAGCAGGGAATGGCAGGGAATATGCTTTGATGCGCTGGAGCAGCTGGAATCGCTTACGGGATTTAAATTTTCCATTGTTAACGATGAGCGTACAGATTTTTACGAGCTGCTTCGCATGCTTGAAAACGGAGAAATATATATTGTTTCCGAACTAATACAAACAACAGATCGCGAAGGACGTTTTATATGGCCGGTCAATGCATTTATGACAGATCAGTCTGTGCTTATATCCCGGGTAGATTACCGCAATATTAATGTTAACAGGGTCTATTCAGAAAGAGTTGGGGTTAGCAAGGGTACCGCACACTCCGAATTCTTTTTCAGATGGTTTCCGAATCATCTTAATACCATAGAATACGAAAATCAAGGAGCCGCGATTGATGCTCTTACGAAAGGCGATGTAGATATGGTAATGAACAGTTTTACCGCTTTATTGCATTTAACCAACTATCTGGAGCTTCCAAATTTTAAAGTAAACATCATGTTCGAAAACTACTTTGATTCCACATTCGGGATAAATAAAAATCACGAAATATTACGCTCTATCATTGACAAAGCGCTTATATTGATTGATACCAAGGCAATTTCGGAACAATGGCGGCACAAGACATACGACTATCGCCTGAAATTGATACAGGCGCAGATGCCGCTATTGATAGGTTCAATTGTTTTATCTTTATGCGTGCTCTTCCTTGTAATTATTCTTTTTGGAAGAAGCCGCCATACCGGCAAGAAACTTGAAGAACTTGTAGAAAAACGGACTTATGAACTTGCCCTGCAAACAACCACTCTTACCACATTGTTTGATTCTATTCCGGATCTTATTTTTACCAAAAATTCGCAGTTGAATTTTTTACACTGCAACAAGGCGTTTCTTGAACATTTTGGCAAAGACATTGATGACCTTGTCGGGAAAAGCGATGAGGAAGGATTGGGAGTAACTGCAGAAGAAGCGGAAGGGTTTAACTCAGTTGACAGAAAAGTTATCTGGGAAAGACGCACGCTTGCGCTGGAAGAACGAATACCATGTGTCGACGGTACTAAACCTTATTATGAAACAATTAAAATGCCGCTCATGCTGGATGGAAATGTAGTTGGAATTATGGGCATAGCGCGTAACATAACCAAGCGTAAAGAAGTGGAAGAAAGAATGGCATCCCGCTATGAATCTTCCAAAAAATTAAGCGATGCATTGGCAAATATTACAAAATCGCCGACTATTTCCACGGGAGTTCTTAAGGATGCTGCCGATGTTATTGCAAAGGACGGCGGCAACGCGCTTAATACCAGTTATGTAGGAGTATGGATGTTCTCGGAAGAGACAGGGTATCTGGAAAACATTTCTCATTACAATGTGCTTGCCGGAGAATTATCTGTCCTGGACAGCATAGATTTATTCGCCAACCAGGAATACATGAACCTCCTGAAATCTGAAAGAATAATTATCATGAATAATCCTGCGGAATGTAAACTAATAACCAGTAACTTTGAAGGATACGATAATTTATGCGCCGCTCTTGATTCTCCGATACGCATTGACGGCAAGTTTGTCGGGGTTGTCTGTGTTGAACAGGAATTTTGCGGGGAGTTTCATGAAAAACGCGAATGGGCAATAGAAGAACAAAACTTTGCTTCATCTCTTGCCGACTTGATGGCGTTGGCGATTTCCGGTTCTGAACGGCGCAAAGCGCGCGAAGCAGCTGAAACTGCCAGCCAGACAAAGTCTGCCTTCCTTGCAAACATGAGCCACGAAATACGCACTCCAATGAATGCTATTTTGGGCGTAACAGAAATTCTTATTCAATACGAAACGCTTCCTGCCGAAATTGAAGAAGGTTTAGGCAAGATTTACAGTTCATGTGATTTGCTTCTTGGGATAATCAATGATATATTGGATTTCTCCAAGATAGAAGCAGGTAAGCTGGACATTATGCCGGCGCAATATAAAGTTGCAAGCTTAATAAATGACTCCGTTCATCTTAACATGATGCGGATAGACAGCAAACCGATTGAGTTTGAACTTCATGTAGACGAAAATGTCCCCGCAAAATTAATAGGCGATGAGCTTCGCATTAAACAGATTTTAAACAATCTGCTCTCCAATGCATTCAAGTATACTGATGCCGGCAAAGTTACCCTGTCTGTTGTTTCCATTAACACAAAAGAAGGCGTAACGCTGATGCTAAGCGTGCGTGATACCGGTCATGGCATGACAAAAGATCAGCTAAGCAAGCTGTTTGATGAATACTCCCGTTTTAACCGTGATAAAAATATCTCCATAGAAGGCACCGGTCTTGGTCTTGCCATTACTCAGCGCCTGGTGCATCTTATGGATGGTGATATATTTGTAGAAAGCAAACCGGAAATAGGCACATACTTTATTGTCCGCCTTCCGCAAAAAACAATAGATACTGAAGTTCTGGGAAAAGAAGTTGTTGCAAACCTGCGGCAATTCCGCATGAATTATATTACGCACAGAAAGAGGGGGCAAATTGCACGCGACCCAATGCCCTACGGAAGCGTTCTAATTGTTGATGATGTAGAAACAAATCTGTATGTTGCAGTTGGTCTTATGAAACTGTACAAGCTGCAAATTGATACAGCCATGAGCGGGCAGGAAGCTATTGATAAAGTTAATAACGGCAAAGTATATGATATTATTTTTATGGATCATATGATGCCGGAAATGGACGGCATTGAAGCAACAAAATATCTGCGTAATTCCGGCTATACAGCTCCAATTATCGCATTGACTGCCAATGCAGTGGCAGGACAGGCAGATGTCTTCCTGCAAAACGGTTTTGATGAATTTATTTCCAAACCAATTGATATTCGCCAGTTAAATTCCGTTCTGAATAAACTTATCCGCGATAAACAATCGCCGGAAACAATCGAAGCTGCCAGGCGGCAAAAGGCAGAAACTAACGGCATACCTGCGCCGCAGCCGTTCATGGATTCTCTTTTGCTGGAATCTTTTATAAGGGATGCCCGCAAAGCTATCACATGGCTGGAAAATCAAAAAAACATAGGCTTTGACAATATCGAAAATAAAGAAGAGGTTTTACGGAAATTCACAATTACCGTGCATGGGATTAAAAGTTCCCTTTGGAATATCGGCGAAACGGTTCTTGCGGAACTGGCATACAATCTGGAAAAATGCGGACGGGAACAGAATGTTGAACAGATTACTGCATCCACTCCGGGTTTTATTAACGATTTGCATGTTTTACTTGAAAAACTGGAATCAAGGCGGGATGAAAGCAGTTCTGACCCTGTTTATACAGACGACGATATCTACAATCTTCGTTCAAAATTCAGGATAATTAAGGAAATGTGCGCGGATTATAACAGAAAAGGCGCTTTGGACGCCATTGCCGAAATAAAAAAACACACAAAAGAGACTAAAGAAGTATTGGATACAATCATGGGATTTGTGCTTCACAGTGATTTTGAGCAGGCAGAAAGCGTCGCTGCGGGGTACCTTGCGGATTTACCAGGAATTCTGTTAAATAGGGAGATTGCCGGGCTGGATATTAACAAGGGGCTTGAGCGTTATGAAGGCGATGAAAAAACATATTTAAAGGTTTTACGTTCATACGCGGCAAGCGTCCGGTCTATGCTGAGCGTAGTTGAGGAAGTCAGCGAGGAAACACTTGAAATTTATAAAATAAAAGTCCATGGTATAAAGGGGACAAGTTTGGATATTTGCGCTGAACTAACCGGAAAAGACGCAAAAGCGCTTGAAGAGGCTGCAAAATCCGGCGATTTCGGTTATATTAAAAAGCATAATCCGGCTTTTCTTGAAAACACAAAAAAACTGGTTTTGGATATTGATGATTTGCTGAATTGTATTGAAGCAGAAAACCCAAAGCCAAAAAAAGACAAACCGGATACCGAATTGCTGTTAAAACTTTTGACTGCCTGCAAAAGTTATGACATGGATGGAGCGGATGAAGCAATGGCGGAGATGGAAAAATATAAATATGAAGCAGATGACGGCCTTGCCGATTGGCTGAGGGATAACGTCGACATAATGAATTTTACTCAGATTGTTCAAAAACTTTCTGATTTAATTAAATAAGGAGGAGTATGGAGTTATGAATAGGAGCAATTATCAGACAGCAACCGAGATTACAAAGGGCCGCAGAAAAATTATCTATGTTGATGATGTCAATTACAGTCTTATGACGGTAAAAACCAGACTCAAGGAAAAATATGAAATTTTTCCGGCAGAATCTGTTCTTAAGATGTATGAATTTCTTGAATTTTTTAAACCAGAGCTGATATTGCTGGATGTAAATATGCCGGATATAGACGGTTACGAAGCAATTAAAAGCTTAAAAGCCGATCCCCGTTATTCTGATATTCCTGTTATTTTTTTGACAGGCAACAGCGACAGGGAAAGCGTTGTTAAGGGTCTTAGTCTTGGGGCAGTCGATTATGTGGTCAAACCTTTTTCTGCTACAAAATTAATCGAAAGTATCGAAAGCCATCTGAATCCCAAGAAAAACAAGGATTCAGCGCAGGATGACGGCAATGGTAACAAGCCAAGCGTTCTTGTTGTTGACGATGTTTCCAGTATGCTTAGGGCAATGCAATATGCTTTACAGGACAAGTACAAAGTTTTTATTCTGTCAAAATCAGAAGATGTAATGGATTTTTTACGGAACAAAAGACCGGATTTAATCCTGCTGGATTATATTATGCCTGTATTAAGCGGCTTCGATCTTATTCCAATGATACGAGCGATGGCTGACTATAAAGATACTCCAATTGTTATCATTACTACAGAAGGGACGCTTGATAATGTAAATGAAGCCATGACGCTTGGAGCATCGGATTTTATTATTAAACCTTTTAAACCAAAAGAATTAAACGATAAAATTGCAAAGCATATAAGGATTGCGAAAGAATTACGCCTTATAAAAGAAGACTTTAAGAGTTTGTACGGGTGACGCAATGCAAAAATTAGTATTTATTGTTGATGATAATGATGCCAATTTAACAATGGCTGCTTCTGTACTGGAAGTGGAATATCAGGTATTGACAATGCCTTCTGCCCAAAAGATGTTTTTGCTTTTGGAAAAAAAGAACCCGGATTTAATTCTGCTGGATATAGAAATGCCGGATATGACCGGTCTTGAAGCAATTGTCAAATTAAAAGAAAATCCAAAATGGAAAGAAATCCCCGTTGTATTTCTTACAGGCTGGGTAGATGAAAAGGTTATAGCCGGCGCTTTGGAAGCAGGAGCGCTTGAGGTTATAGGCAAGCCTATTGTGCCGTCTGTATTGCTGGATGGTATAAGAAAAAATATTAAATAAAAGAGAGAGTGTATGCAAAAAACTATTTTTTTAGTAGATGATAACGCTACAAACCTTACCGTAGCGGAAGAAACGCTGTCAAAACAGTATCGGGTAATTGCATTGTCTTCCGCAGTAAAAATGTTTACTGCTTTGGAAAAGTTCCACCCGGATTTAATTTTGCTGGATATAGAAATGCCGGAAATGACAGGGTTTGATGCAATGAAGTTATTAAAGGCAAATCCTTCCTATTCGGAAATCCCTGTTATTTTTCTGACAGGCCGCACAGATGCAGTAAGCGAAGCGCACGGCATAGAGCTGGGAGCAGTAGATTTTATTTTAAAGCCGTTTTCTGAACCGGTGCTTCTTAACCGTATCAAAAATCATCTGCAGCTTGATATGCTTATCCGTGAACGTACCGAGCAGCTTGCAAAACGCACAGAACAGCTTGTGCTGCTGCAGAACGGCATTGTATACACTATGGCTGATCTTGTCGAAAACCGCGATAAAAATACCGGTGGTCATATTGATCGTACTTCCGTATATTTTAAATTATTAATCGACGCCATGATGGAAAAAGGAGTATATGCCGAAGAAATGCGCGGCTGGAACATGAAGTCGGTAGTTTCTTCCGCCCGTCTTCACGATTTGGGAAAAATCGTAATATCAGATTCCATTTTAAACAAGCCCGGACCATTGACAGAAGATGAGTTTAAAACAATGAAAATGCATTCGATTGCAGGAGAGCGTATTCTTGATAAGGCAATTCAGCAGACAGGAGATGCAGATTTTCTTTACAATGCAAAAATGATTGCGGCTTATCATCATGAATGCTGGGATGGTTCAGGTTATCCTTACGGTTTAAAGGGAACAGACATCCCGCTTCAGGGACGCATAATGGCAATCATAGATGTATATGATGCTCTTGTCTCCGAACGTCCGTATAAAAAAGCTTTTTCCCATGAAGAAGCAGTTGACATTATAGAAAAAGGCTCCGGCAAGCATTTTGATCCGTCTATTGCAAAAGTTTTTAACGAAATAAAAGACAACATGAAAGCCGCCGGTGTTAATCTGTAATAAGTTTACCGCCTGTCTGAATTCAATGCCTCTTTACACATAATTTAGTTATGCGCAATTCGATTATTATGACGATATATAACTAAATATATATTTTGGAGGCATTATGATATACGGTTATATCAGGGTAAGCACAGATAAGCAAACTGTGGATAATCAGCGGTTTGAGATTGAGCGGTTTTGTTCAAAAAACAATCTAAAAATTGAACAATGGATAGAAGAAAAAATCAGCGGAACTAAATCGCCGGAAAAAAGGCTTTTGGGACCGCTTCTTGCTGTAGTTAAGAAAAATGATTTAATAGTTTGCTCTGAATTGTCCCGCCTGGGAAGAAGTCTATTTATGATCATGTCTATATTAAATCGCTTAATGGAAATAGGTGTCTTGGTATGGACAATTAAGGATAATTACAGACTTGGCGATAATATCCAGTCAAAAGTTCTTGCTTTTGCATTTGGTTTATCCGCAGAAATTGAAAGAGACCTTGTTTCTCAGCGGACAAAAGAAGCGCTTGCCCGCAGACGTGCAGAAGGGGTGGTTCTTGGCCGTCCTTCCGGCAAGAAATCTTCTCGTGTAAAACTTTCAGGGTATGAAAAAGAAATACAGGAACTTCTTGATAATAAAATATCTAAGAGCGAAATTGGGCGTAAGCTAGGCGTACACAGAATGACTGTATCTGAGTTTTTAAAAGAACGGATGTTGAGTGTATAGTTAACATGCCGGCAATGGGCGGGAAAGGAACTTGACAGTATTGTTAAAATTGTGTTATTAATTTAATAAATGAAAGATTACGGCGGTCGTTGATCGCTGCTTTCATTCAGAAGGTTATGTTATAAAAAAATGTTCGATTTTTTATGGCTAGCCAAGCAAGGAGCGGGAAAAGCAGTTAACGCTGTTTAACCCGAATTTTTCAGGAGGAGATAGTATGAAAAAACTGATGGCAATTTCAGTTATGTTCGCACTTATTGTTAGCGGCGCTTTTGCGATTGATATCAGCGGCGCAGTAATCGGTACAGTAAATGTACTCGAAGGCAGCACGGCAAAGAACTTAGCAGGCGACACTGCTGATTTAGAAGCAACCGGTTCTCTGTCACGCGCGCGTCTGGAAGTATCCGGCGAAACTGATTCCGGTACATTCGGCGGCTGGATTCGCTATGATATTTTAGATATCGGAGTGCCTGGCGTCCCGTTCTTAACCGGTTTATCCGGCAATGCATGGTGGAGCCCCATTAAACAATTCAAACTTATAATCGGCGGAAGCGGCGGAGACGGTTTCTTTGCAAAAGACGGCGTGGCAGCTTATGGCTTCTATCTTGGCGCAGGCGATGCCGGTGCTGCAAACCCCAATCTGGCATGGGGTCCATCAGATGCATATTATGACTTCGGTCTCATGTATCTTAATGCCTTCTACGGCGGTTTTGGCGGTTACGGTGCAATGCTCTCCATTAACCCTATAGACATGATAGGCGTAAACATTGCTATTCCGTTTATTCCCGGAGGAGCGGCGGCAGATGTTTATAAGTCAATTACAGCTCAGTTAGATTTAAATTTTGACTTTGGAAATATTGCAGTTACCTTCCAGGGTGCTTCAAATACCTATGATATTGCTGAACAGGAAGCTGATGCTTCTTCAATATTTGCATATTTTGGATTAACAGCGATTAATAATATTGGTCTTGATGTTGGTTTTTCTTATACATTGCCTGTAAAAGCATCAAATGCAACCTATGATTATACATATAATTCACCAATTGCTGCAGGTTTAGGTTTAGAAGTTACCGTCGGAGATTTTGGTATTAAATTCAGAGCTGTAGCTTCTTTTGGCGGAAGCATAGTAAGAAGAACTATCGCTACCAATACAAGCTTAACAAATGATATGCCCTTTACCATGCTGCTTGATGTGCTCCCCTCATTTGCAATCAACGACAGTCTCAGTGTCTTTTTTAGCGCAGGCATTGGATTTTCTGGTGAGTTTACCGAAAGACAATCTGGATTCAATGTTATATATCCTTCCGCATTCGGCTGGCACATTAACCCCTACATTGAATTCAGCGCGGGCGGCGCATCCTTCTTTGCCGGATTTAAACTCTGGTCTGATGGTTCCGGTGATGCTTACAACGGAAGCAAATTTATCAACTTTGCAATTCCCATTGGTATTACCGTTGGTTTCTAATAACTGCTATGCTGTCTGCAGCTTGCAGTAATATAATAAAAAAGGCTGTCGAAAGGACAGCCTTTTTTTGAGCGTTCTCCGCGCTGACGCGGCTTCCTAATTCCCCACCGCCCATTCAACAATGTTCCGTAATTCCCTGCTAAAAACAATCCCGACCTTTACAAGTTTTTTTCCGCTGTCAGCGTATATGGAAACATAGTCTTTATCTTCGATCTGCCACATAGCGTCTTCTACAGGTTTGTCTATTTTAAATTCAAAAATATATATGTAATCTCCTGCGAAGATTACACTGTCCATCCTGCCATTTGCAGTATGCACTTCGTTGCAGCAGCGTAAACCAAGCATATTGATTATGTTGGAAACTGCGAACTCAAAGTAGTATTCGGTGATTTTGCTGCTAAGGGAATAATCTACCTTGTTAAGATACATTTTTAATATCGAAAAAAATTCCTGCGGTTTTCCTTCCAATAGGGATTTTACAAGCTTTGTAGATGTAGATTTCTTTAGTATTTCATCGGCTTTAGAGTATTGTCTTGACAGGAATTTTGCCAAAGACTGGCGGACTTCGATGTTCGGGTAATTTAACTTGTAATAGCCTGTTACTTCATCATAACCGGAAATAGTCAGATACCCTGCCTGATACAACAGCGGAAATAAAGTAATAGAATCATCCCTGTAATCGCCGAAGTCATCGGCTTCCATTTCCGCTTCTTCTAACTCTGCGGCATTAACATTTTTCATCTCAAAATATTTAACTATGAATGTAGGCCAGCCGGTTTTACTCCAGAACGGTTCAAATTTTGCGATACTGTCAAAATGATTTAATAGTCCGTATGTGTTATAAACAGACATTCCTTTCTCAACAAAAAAATAACCATTGTAGTATTCTCTTAGCTTATCAAGGTAATTATCCCGACCGCCGTGTATTTTTGCGTACATTTCAATTTCTGGAGCGAAATTATTCTCAAGCTCCTCTTGCGTTATGCCGCATATATCACAATATTCGGTTATCATGGATATATCTTTTACCTGATTCATGCCGGAGAATAAACTTACCTGCGAGAATTTGGTTATACCGGTGATAAAAGAAAATCTTATATGTCTGTCATTTTGTTTTATTACGCTGTAAAACCCTTTTAATTCTTCCCTGATTGATTTATTGACTTCCGGTTTGTCTATCGTGCTCAGGAGAGGATTGTCATATTCATCAATTATTACTACAACCTGACCTGTTTTTTTTGAAAGTTCTGTAATCAGTT
>WQXG01000032.1 GCA_009784975.1 Treponema sp. | reverse complement strand
TGAACCGGTTCGGCTAGAGTTTCATGCCAGCAAACTATTTATTGGGCAGGACATTAAAGGAACAGATAAGACTTTTAACGATCTTAAAGAGTCCTATCAGATAGCAATACTGGCAAAAAAACGCTTTTTTGCGGATGATGTCGTATTTCATACATTTGAATATTATGACCCAGAGCATAACATCTCGTTAAATGGAAAAAGCCGTATAATTACTGTTGAACTTTCTAAATTGGACAAAGTGATCGAAAAACCGGTAAAAGCCATGACTTCTGCTGAACATTGGGCTGTATTTTTTCAGTATTTGACAGATAAGTCAAAACGTGCGAAATAAAACCAGATAATAGAATGTCAGGAGGGAATTGCTATGGCAAGCGAAGCACTGGTAACTTTTACCAAAGACGAAATCGAATACTATCATCAGGAAAGCAAATTAAAATACGAACTTGATATGCAAAGCAGAATTGTCCATGCAAAACGACAGGGTGAAAGAAGAATAATTGAACTGTTAAAAAGCGGAAAATCACCGGAAGAAATACTAAAGGAATATGAAGGTAAATAAAAACTCGCTCAAATCAACCAGCCAAGTGTGACAAAAAACATTACAAACGGCTTAGGATTTGTAGCGGCTAACTTGATTTTCAATTTTATTAAAATTGGTACCTGTTACTGTTTTTTCAATTATACCAAGCAACGGGAAGGCGGGGCAGACTGCGGGCGCAGAAAAACATCTTCCGAAGTTCTCTGCTGAAGAAACCGCTTGCGGGTTCGTAAGCAGGCTCCTGAGGAGTTTTTCTGCGCACGCAGGCTGCCCCGCCTTCCCGATTTCTTTTGATTGTAAAAAATAAAAAATGAAACCAACTATCTTTAAGCGCAAGGATTGGGATATTTACCGCTTGCGTCTCAAAATCGCAAGAAGACCATTCTCCGGCTCCCGCAGCGGCAGCGTTTCATTCGGCGCCGGGGACTTAATTTTTATTAAAACATATTTACATAACCTTTTAAACTTGTTATAATATCTTTATATATCCCTCTTTTGGAGTAAAGTATGAGTAAAATGGCGCTTACCCCGGTTATTAAGATTGATTTAGACAAATGTATTAACTGTTATGCCTGTATTGCCGCTTGTCCTGTAAAATACTGCATGGACGGTTCGGGTGACAAATTAAACATTAATCCTGATTTATGTATAGGATGCGGAAACTGTATTATCTGTTGTACTCATGATGCCCGCAGCATTATTGATGATACGCCCCGTTTTTTTGAAGGATTAAAAAACAGAGAAAAAATGGTCGCTGTTGTAGCCCCTGCTATCGCCTCTGTTTTTCCCGAAAAATTCCTTAATTTTAACGGCTGGCTTAAGTCGCTGGGTATAGAGGCAATTTTTGACGTAAGTTTCGGCGCGGAACTTACCGTTGTTTCTTATCTGAATTTTATAAAAGAAAAAGATCCGCGTATGGTTATTGCTCAGCCTTGTCCCGCTATTGTCAGTTATATCGAAATAAACTGCCCCAATTTGTTACCTTACCTGGCGCCCGCGCACAGTCCCATGCTGCATACCATCAAGATGATCCATGAATATTATCCAAAATACAAGAATCATAAAATGGTTGTAATTTCTCCATGCGCCGCAAAACGCAGGGAATTTGATGAGACAGGTCTTGGTGATTATAATGTCACCATGCTTGCTCTAAAAGATTATTTTAAAGAAAAAAATATTGATATTGATACGTTTCCCAAAGTAGAGTATGCCAGCGAACATGCGGAGCGCGCGGTTCGTTTTTCTTCACCCGGAGGTTTATTGGATACCGTTGAGCGTTTTATTCCCGGTTTCAGGCGGCGTACCCATAAATCCGAAGGGCTCCATGCAATCTATCCGTATCTTTCGGATGTCTCTAAACTTTTAAATACCAATATAAAAATACCTCTGCTTATTGACTGTCTTAATTGCGAGAAAGGCTGTAACGGCGGACCCGGTACCGGAAACAGCAAGCTGCCGGAAATTGTGCTTGAAAGTCCAATCAAGGAACGCAGCGCGAAACTGGAAGAATATCATAAACCACGCGGAGGAGAATGGGTATATAAAAAATATCATAAGACATTAAATAAATTCTGGAAAAAAGGACTCTATGACCGCAGCTACCTTGATTTATCCGGCAACAATACGGTTGTGCATCCTACAGACGCGCAGTTAACCGGGGTTTATAAAATAATGAAAAAAACTACAGCAAAGGATATGTATAATTGTACTGCCTGCGGTTACGGATCATGCAAAGCAATGGCTGGTGCAATTTTTAATAAACTTAATAAACCGGAAAATTGCCTCCATTTTAATTTTAATATGATAGAAAAAGAAAAAAAGGTAATGGAAGAGCTGAATGTGCAGCTTCATGAACATATCGACGTTGCTCTTGATATAATCGGCGGTATTAACAGTGTGGTAAGAACAATGGATAACCGCATGGATATGTATCTGGGGTCGATAAAAGAATCTTCAGATAACACCGATGCTATGGCAACTTCTTTAAGAAGCACATCAGATCGTTCACGGCAGAAACAGGAAGCGATACAGTCGCTTATAGAAGATACTGCAAGAGGCCAGCAGTCCATGCAGGAAACGATTCAATCTGTGCAGAGCATTTCTCAGTCTGTTGACGGAATTGCGCAGGCGATCAAGATCATTTCTACAATCGCGGCTAACACCAATCTTTTGGCAATGAATGCAGCCATAGAAGCCGCTCATGCGGGAGAGGCAGGTAGAGGTTTTGCCGTAGTAGCAGATGAAATCCGCAAGCTTTCAGAAAGCACAAGGGCAAACTCCCGCAATATTTCCCAGACTTTGTCTAACATTATTTCCGGCATTAATACTACTGCCAAGCGCTCCAATGATACCAATATTCTGATTAATTCAATGTCTTCGGAGATACACGATTTTGCAAAAACCATGACAGAAATGATTTCTGTACTTGGCGAAATGTCGCAGAAAAGCACAGGTATAACATCCTCGCTTAAGGACATAAAGGAAGGCAGCGTTGAAGTAAAGGGCGGTTATGCCGATATGCTCTCCAAGACCAGTAAGCTCCTTGATGATATGAACGATTTGGCAAGGATAGCAGAGGCGAAGCTTGCAGAACTATAATTAAAAGGATATACTAAAGTTAAAAAAAACGAAGGGTGTCCCAATGAACAAAGAAGAAATTTTATTGCTGATTATGGACGGTGATATTGACTTATCGAAGCTGAAGATTTTGCTTTCTGATATGAATACAGTGGACATTGCGGAAATACTGGAATATCTGGAAAAAGACAAACTCCTGCAGATGTTCAGGGTTTTGCCCAAGGCTATAGCATCAGAAGTTTTCGCGTGCATGAACATCGAATTCCAGCAATCCGTAATTGAAGCCCTTAACGATACGGAAATAGGCGAAATTATAAACAAATTGTTCGTGGACGACGCTGTAGACTTTATCGAAGAAATGCCTGCCACAGTGGTAAAGCGCGTATTGCAGAATGTCCCCAATGAAAAAAGAAAAATAATAAATCAATTCCTTAAGTACCCCGATGATTCAGCGGGCAGTATTATGACTGCCGAATTTATCAATTTGCGCGAAGAAGAGTCTGTGCAGCAGGCTTTTGAAACGATACGCAGAACAGGTTCCAACAAGGAAACTATCAATATATGTTATGTGATAAGCAATGACAGGCTGCTTTTAGGGGAAGTTTCCGCAAGAACACTTTTGCTCTCGAGCCCCCAGGAGAGAATCGGCAATATTATGGACTCAACTCCTTTTTTTGCTCATACAACAGATGACAGGGAAGCGGTTGCGGATCAATTTAAAAAATACGGTTTGCTTGCCATGCCTGTAGTTGATAAGGAACAGAGGCTTGTCGGTATTATTACCGTTGACGACATCATGGATGTTATCGTTGCAGAAGAAACAGAAGATATTGAAAAGATGAGCGCGTTAAATCCTTCTGATGATCCTTATATGAGATCCGGTGTTTTTAAATTGGCAAAAAACCGGTTTCTTTGGCTTTTAATTCTGATGCTTTCTGCTACCATTACGGCAACAATTATCGAAGGTTTTGAAGAAAGTCTCGCGCTTATGCCTCTTCTTGTAGCATTTATCCCAATGCTTATGAATACCGGAGGTAATTCAGGCTGCCAGTCTTCCACTCTTATTATCCGCGGTATGGCGCTGGGAGATATACGGTTAAGGGATTTCCTTCGTGTGTTATGGAAAGAAATACGCGTAGCTCTTTTATGCGGAATTGCGCTTGCGGCGGTTAATTTTGGACGGATTTATTTAATGAACGGCAGAAATATACTTTTATCTTTAACTGTTTCTCTTGCTCTTATTTGTACAGTTCTTGTCGCGAAAGCTATAGGCGGGCTGTTACCGATGCTTGCAAAACGTGTAGGAATAGATCCTGCAATGATGGCTGCTCCTGTTATAACAACCCTTGCGGATGCAACATCGCTTATAATGTATTTTTCGTTTGCAAGGCTAATTTTGGGTTTATAGAAAGGTTGTTTTTTCTCTATATTTATAATAGAATTAAATTAGTGGCATTGATTAATGACAAGGAAAAAAAACATATACTCGTTATTAGCGGGGAGCCGCGTGTGTTAGCAGAAATTAAAGCAGAGTTAATGGGGCATTTTGATATTAGCATAGCCGCATCGGGCGCGGCGGCGCTTTCCGCAATGGAAATGTATGAAATATCAGCCATTATTATCTATATTTGTCAAAATCGTGAGATTGCGTTTTCCGTATTTACCGAAGTGTTTGATTCTGCAAAAAGTAAAAATATTCCCATAAAATTTTTGGCAGAAAAAGGAAATGACGAAGATGAAACGGCGGCTTTTAAAATCGGCGCTGTTGATTATACAACCAGAAGAAAAGGTACTGCCAAAGCGTTAGCCGATCGTATAGGACTCAGAATTACTGCAAGTGAATATGAAAAAAATCACTTTAAACGTAAAACAGACGCAAACAGTTATGAAAAGATTTTACATAACAAAACAATTTTGGTTGCAGAAGATGTAGAAATTAACAGAGATATAGTTGCAGCCATGCTCAGTGAGATTGACGGTTTAACTTTAGAATTTGCTGTTAACGGGAAAGAAGCTGTTGAAAAATTCGAAAAATCCCCCAGTTTATACGCTCTTATTTTAATGGATGTTCAAATGCCTGTTATGAACGGCCTGGAAGCAACAAAGGCTATAAGGCGCCTCTCCTGCGAAAATGCGCGTGAAATTCCAATTATTGCCGCAACCGCGGATGTAGAAGAAAAAGAGATAAAATTATGCATGGAAGCCGGAATGAACGGCTATATAGAAAAACCTGTTAGCAGCGAAAAAATACTGGCTTGTGCAATTGAACATTGCAAAACAGGATGTGAATCATGAAAATTGACGCAAATCTTTTTATTGGTGATTTTGAAGCGGAAGCCAGAATACACATGGAAACAATAGAAACGGCATTCCTGGATGTTTCCATGTTTGCAAACGACAGTAAATTGATGAGCTCTGTTTTCCGCGCCGCGCATAGCATTAAGGGGACAGCGAGTTTTTTATCGCTTGATAAAATTGTGGCAGTTACTCATGAACTAGAAGGCGTATTGTCGCAGATCATGGAAAAAACTTTAAACATTGACAATGATATTGCAGACCTTGTCCTAAAATGCGTGGATTGCCTGAAAGATTTAATTGAAAATTTACAGAATGATGAAACAATTTCCATAGATGAAATTATTGATGAATTAAAAACATATACTTTAACAGCAAATAACAATTATAACGAAGAAATCAAGCAGGAAGTAAATGTTCCGTTTAATTTAAACGAAAGCGCAACAGAGGAAACTATAAAAAATATGTCAAGACACGGGCATAAAATATACTATATAAATATAAGCTTTAACAGAAGTCTTGGAAAATTTTATAAAAACCCCGGCGGAATGATAGATAATATTTTATCTGTCTGTTTTATTGTCCAGGCAATTGCCGCAGGTAAGGTAATTAAAAATTCCAATACTGCTGTTTTTACAGGAGAGCTGACAAAGACGCTTAAAGAACATGATACATGCGAGCTGGAAATTCTTGTTACAAGCATTTTGGATTTGGAACTTTTGTCTATTGCAATTGGAACAGAAAAAAAGCATATACATCAATTGCAAGGCGTTGTAAAATCCGTAAAATCCGGTGTTATAAATCCGGACACCGGTAAAAACAATAAACTTGCGGCTTTACAGGGGAATAATCTTTCAATACGCCTTGATATAACAGATATAAACAAATTAATGGATTTAGCCAACGAAATGGTTTTGGTGCGAAATCAGCTTTTCTCTGTTGTATCAGAGCATAAAAGATCAATTCTGGGTCTAACGCCGCTTTTACATGACATAAACCATCTAACAAGCGAAATACATGAAAGAATTATGTTCACAAGAATGCAGCCTATAAGCGTTATTTTTAACAAATTCCCAAGAATGATACGTGATACGGCAAAAGCCCTGAATAAAGATATTGCTGTAAAAATATTAAGAGACGATGTAACCCTGGATAAATATTTGCTGGAAGCGCTTGTTGACCCCATTACGCAGCTTGTAAAAAATTCGGCTGACCACGGCATGGAGAGCGCAAAGGAGCGGCAGGATCGCGGAAAAATGCAAAAAGGTTCTATCATTCTTAATGCATATATGCGTGACAGTTCTGCCATCATTGAAGTTACAGATGACGGCGGCGGTATTGATATTGAAGCTCTTAAAAACAAGGCAATTGAAAAGGGAATTGAAACAGAAGAAACGCTTGCGTCAATGACAAAAAGCGAAATATACAATTTGATTTTTAAGCCGGGTATTTCCACCGCTAAACAGGTAACAAATCTTTCCGGGCGCGGCGTTGGAATGGATATTGTAAAAAACAATATAGAAAAATCAGGCGGTTTTATAGAAATAGAATCCGATCCGGGTATTGGAACAACAGTGCGGTTAAAAATGCCGCTTACCCTCTCTGTTATAAATACTCTTATTGTAAATATTGATTCTATTTCCTATGCGGTGCCGGAACTGAATGTAGAACATATAGTGCGGATCAATAACAATGAAAATTCAAAACAGCAAAGAATAGAAAAGGTAAATAAATCACTGGTTTTAAGTTTTAACGGGAGAATCATCCCCGTTATTACCATGAACGGGATTGAAGCCAAAGCAAAAGGCAAACAGCCTCTTTCCGCTTCTGCGGTATTGGAGAAATGCAAAGCCATGGATGTAATAAAATGCCTTGTGCTTAGGGCAGAAGGAAAAAGCTTTGCGCTTTTAATTGACGATGCTGTAGAAACAGAACAGATCCTTGTAAAAAATGTACCGGTATATCTGCAAAACTGCCCCTGTTATTTATGTGTAACGGTTTTAGGCAGCGGAAAGGCAGTTGCTATTCTGGATACATTGGGGATTATGCGGTTTATGGGTTTGGAAGAAAAAGAAGATGAGCTGCAATATGAACCGGAAGAAAAAAAATACGTAAATGAGGAAAATGTAAAACAGGTGATAATTTTTAAATGTTCAGGCACAGAATACTTTGCCGTAGAAACTGCCGATATTTTAAGAATAGAAAGCATTAAAAACAGGAATATTCAGGAAATAAACAATGGACTTTTTGTAATTATTTCCGGCTGTACCTGGCGCATTGTAAGGCCGGAAGATTACGCGCCTGTTGTAAAACGGGATTATACCGAAGAAAAACTCTATGTATTAACTTTAAAAAACAGCGTATCTCCCACAGGACTTCTTGTAAGGAATGTGATAGATAAAGCCGAAGAAGAATTTTTACTTGACAATAAACATATCTACAGTGATTTTGTTTTTGGGACAGGGATTTATAATGAAAAGATACTCATTTTTATAAATCCGGGAGCAATTGCAGAGCATGTGGAAAATGATAAAACAAAAAGAAAAATAACAATGAAGGGGAAGAATTTATGAGATGTTTTAGCTTTCTTGTGAATAAAGAATATTTTGCCGTAGATGTTGATCTGGTGCAAAAAGTTACGCGAAAAATGATTGTAACACCGGTTCCTACAGCTCCCGGTGAAATAATCGGCATAGCAAATTTAAAAGGAAGGGTTATTACCATAATAAGCCTTTATCAGCTTTTAGGGCATAAGGAAAGAAGAAACAGGGAATATGACTCGCGGGAAGTTAAAGCTGTTGTTTTTAAAACGCTTGCCGGCAGTGAAGATCAGCTGGGTTTATTTATAGATAAGCCCGGTAATCTGATCGATTTGGATGATAATAAAATACGTCCTCTTTGCATGACAACAGGTACAGAGGATAATTTTTGCATTTCTGGGATTACTGAACATGAAAACAGGCTTTACAGAATTATAAATATTGAATCTATAATAAATAAATATAGAAATAACGGCGAAAAACCGGCTCTCTATGCAGAGAAAGCAAATTTAAACGAAGGAATAGAAAATGTTTGAAATTATAAAAGGATTAAAAATAAGGACAAAGCTGCTGTTTGCGTTTTTATTTGTTGCAGTTATCATGCTTTGCACTTCACTTTTGTCTATTGTAGATATGAATGCTACTGTATCTATAAGCGAAGAAAATATCATTAAGGTATTGGACCCTCTTGAGCGTATATTGCAGGCAAGAGTTGTAATGGGAAATATAAAGCTTAAAGGCCGTGACGTTATTTTAGAAAGAGATGTTCAAAAGCGAAACGATATAATAGAAGAATTTTTTGCCAGTATGGTATTGATAAAGGAAAATATGCAAATATTTTCAGATACTATAGAACTTCCTCAAGCTCGCGTATTGTATAACGAATTTGCAGAATTATTTGAAAAATGGGACATATATATGCATATTTTTAGGGATAGACTAAACAACGGAGATGATCCCGGTGAATTTATTATTGAGGTTATGTCGCCGATTTCCGACAGATGTTTGGATATTTTAACTGAATTAAACTTATTAAGGATACATCTGGGAAAAAATATTACATTGGGTAACAAACATAAATCCGAAGCTGCCGTAATACGGCTTATTATCATATCATTTATCGCGCTTTTTATAATTGTATTTTTTGGAATATATTTTTCCATATCAGCCAGCAAACCTATAATGATTGGCACAGAGTTGGTAAAAATTGTTGCAGGAGGGGATTTTACCGTTAAATTCCCCGATGAATACGGTGATGAATTCGGACAGTTTTACAATGCATTCAACCATCTTATGGAATTTAACCGGCATACGATAAACGGCATCAGGGAATCTGCGCAACAAATGCGCGAATCCGCAAAGAACCTTTTGTCTGTATCTTCGCAAATGGAAACAAACAGCAAGGAACTCAGCGAAAAGACAAACGTTGTAAGTACGGTAACAGAGGAATTTTCTGCGGGAATGACACAATCGACAAACTCACTTTCAACGGCAAGCTCGCATATCAGCGCAATGGCGTCTTCCATAGAGGAAATTAACTCTACAATAAGCAATGTTGCGGCAGCGGCAGAAGAGACCAGCATGAGGGTAGAGCAGTCAAGCGCTCTTGTAGACAGTATCCAGAAAAGCATTGTAAATGCATCAAGTTCTGTTAAACTTGTTTCAAATGTATTTAACAATGTTGCAAAGAGCGTAGAAGAAATTAACAAATCCATTATTATGATAAGCGTTAACAGCGTAAATGCGAAAAATAAAATGCTGGACGCGGATGGAAAAGCCAAAAATACAAATGATATAATACGAAGGCTGGAGGCTGCAAGCAAGCAAATAGGAAAGATTGTTAATGTTATAAGCGATATTGCAGATCAGACAAATATGCTTGCATTAAATGCCGCGATAGAAGCCGCAGGAGCGGGAGAAGCGGGCAAGAGTTTTATGATAGTTGCAAATGAAGTTAAAGAACTTGCAAAACAAACAGCAGATGCCACAGATGAAATTGCCGAGCAGATAGAAAATATGCAGAAAAATATGCCTGAGGCTGTCGGAGCCGTATCGGAAATTACGTCGATTATTAACGATATGACAGAGTATATAAATTCATTCGCAAGGGAAACAACACAGTCCAGGGACAGAAGCGATCAGATTGCCTCGGAATCGGCTACAGCCGCGCAGAGAATGAGCGAAATTAATTCAGAAATAATAAGCGTTTCTGAAAACGCGCAGTCTGTAACAAAAACAGTTATTGAATCTACCAAAGGCGTTAATGAGATAGCAAAATCTACGGCAGAACTTGTTGTGGGGACGCAGGAAATAGCGATGAATTCCGAACGCGCTTCAAACAATATAAGCGAAATAAACAGAGCGGCAAAGGAAATGGCGCTGGGTCTTGTTGATATTTCCAAAAATCTTCAGCTTATAAACGGAGAAGCAGGAGAGGTAAACCACAGCGCAAGTTCCACAAAAGAAGCCAGCGAAACAATACTTAAAATCGCAAGCGAGATGGAAGATTCCGTCAAAAATTTCATTATAGGCTGAGTATGGAAAAAATCAGGGTTTTAATCGCCGACAAATCATCGGTATACACAAAAATGTTTACCCGTGCTGTAACGGAAGCTGATAAAAACATATCAGTATCCTGCGTTTCAGACGGCGATGAAGTCTTAGGTCTTATTAATAATAAAAATTATAATATTATAGTTATAGATGCGGAAATTTCAGATCCTGGTTTAACAGAAATAATTAATATTGTTTTAATGAAAAACCCGCTTGCCTATATTCTGGCAATAGCAAGACCTTCGGCTGCAAACAGCGATCTGTTCCAGGATGTTTTGTCAAAAGGCGCAACTGAATGTATGACAAAGCCCATATATGACAGCTATGCTGATAATCTGGATATTATTAAACAAAAAATGAATTACCTGATTACAAAAACAATGCAAAAAAACCGCGAAGAAAATGAAATAATTCCCAAAAAACCGCCTGTAAAAAATATTATATGCCCTGAAATTGTTCTTATTGCAGCTTCTACGGGCGGTCCTTTGGCTTTAAACAGAATTTTATCAAATTTGCGCTCTGATTTTCCGTTGCCTATTTTAATTGTTCAGCATATACCGTCATATTTTACGGAAACATTGGCAGTGCATTTGGATAATAAGTCCGGATTAAAAGTTAAAATCGCGCAAGACAGGGAAACTGTAAAAGCAGGGAATGTTTATTTGGCGCCAGGCGGAATGCACATGAAACTTAATTCCAAAAACAATATTAAACTGGATGACTCTCCTCCAATCGGAGGGCTTCGTCCAGCCGCGGATGTTCTTTTTGAATCTGTGGCAAAATCGTTTAGCGGTAGAGGAGTTTTAGCTGTTATTTTAACAGGAATGGGAAGTGACGGCAGAAAGGGGCTTTTAAGCCTTAAAGCCAAACGTGATTGTTATTGTATTGCGCAAAGCGAAGAGACATGTGTTGTGTACGGAATGCCAAGATGCGCTGTGGAAAGCGGACTGGCAGACAAAATTTTGGATTTGGATAAAATTTACAGGGAGATAGAAAGTATATGTTACACTCAGGTTTAAAATATTCAAAAGACAATTTATCTCTTGCTTCCATAAATGAAAAAGAATATTCGCTTTTAAGCGATTATATTGTTAAAAAGTGCGGGATTTATATTCCGGCGGAAAAAACATATATATTCGAAACAAGGCTTTCCAAATATCTTGTTGATTTGGATGTAAATTCTTTTGAAGAGTTATACAGTTATATTATTAAAAAAAATGACCCTTTGTTTAATCAAAAAATAATCAATTCCATAACTACAAACGAAACAAAATGGTTTCGTGATGAGGCTCCATGGAAGGTGCTGGAAGAAACCATTCTTCCATATCTTATAGGCGAAATAACCTCTGGAAGAAAAAAACGGGTAAGAATTTGGAGCGCGGCGGCTTCAACGGGACAGGAAATCTATTCTACAGCCATGTGTATAGACAATTATTTAAGCAAAAACAGCGTAAAAGGCGTAAACTTTGATAATTTTGAATTTTTTGCAACGGATATTTCCAGTCAGGTCCTTGAAACAGCCAAAAAAGGCAGATATGATAAGATAAGTATTATGCGCGGCTTAAACGAAGAATATAAAGATAAATATTTTATCAGAAACGGATCAGTTTGGACAATTGACCCAAAAATCAGCAATGCTGTAAAATTTATGCATTTTAACCTGCTTGATAGTTTTAAGGAATTTGGGTTGTTCGACGTTATTTTCTGCAGGTATGTTTTAATATATTTTCCGGAGGCTGTAAAAATCCAGATTGTAGAAAAAATACGCGATTCATTGTGTGATAACGGGGTATTATTTACAGGAAATTATGCCCTATATGACCTGTTCGAAAATAAATTTGACGCAGATTATTACGGAAATTTAACATATTATACAAAAAGAGAAGGGGTTAAAAAATGAGATTACTTGTAGTTGACGATTCGTCTGTAATGAGAAAAATCATTAAGGCAACTGTCGATGTGCTTCAAATGGAAACTGTAGAAGCGCAGGACGGAATTGAGGCTCTTGAAATGCTTTCAAAGATGTATGAAGAAATAGACCTTGTTCTTTTGGACTGGAATATGCCTGAAAAAAGCGGGTATGATGTGCTTGTAGAAATTAAGAATAATGAGCAATTTAAAGATATTCCTGTAATGATGGTTACGACAGAAGGGCAGAAGAGCAGCATTGTTGCCGCTGTACGCGCGGGGGCTGCGAATTATTTAACAAAGCCGTTTACAGGTCAGGAACTGGAAACCAAAATATTGGAGTGCATAGGCAGAGAAGGGGATTATTAATGAGTGAATTTACAACAGAAAAATTAAGTTATATTTTTATTGACGCTCTGACAGATGTTGTTTCCAAAATGGCAGGGCTTTCATTTAATGTATTATCAGAAGAGGCGGACAGCGCTTTTGACGAAAATACAGCCGTAATGAGCCTTGGGGGGGCATCTAACGGCAAAAATCACGGGATGCTTTTTATTTCTGCCAAAGAAAAAGACCTTAGAATTATTGGTTCTTTTATGACAGGTATTCCAATAAATGAAATAACAGAAAATGATATAGAAGATACCCTGTGCGAACTTGTAAACATGACAGCGGGAAATGCCAAGCTGCGCACAAACAGCATGGAACAGATATATACAATAACGCCGCCTTTTCTCCTAAAAGCAGACAATCTTGCAATAAAAACAAAAAAAAGAATCAATGTTATTTCCAGAATACTGGGAAACGATGAAATTTCGGTAAAAATAAAGGTGATATTTTATACATAAAATACTATTATATGTTATAGTTATAATATGAAAATACGAATGGACGAACTTGTACAATCTGTCGCAGCTGCTTTGGAAATTGTAGAAAGCAGAATTTCAGGGGCAAGCTGCAATCACGGAAAACGCATTGCGGTTTTATGTTCCCTTATGGGCAAAGAGCTGGGTATGGATACAGAAGAGATAAAAGCTGTAACTACCTGCGCCCTTTTCCATGACAATGCTCTTACAGAATACATACTGTCTGAGCGTGAAAGCGGAAATGTAAAGGAAGTAAATTTAAGGCTTCATTGCGAATACGGACAGCGTAACATTGAAACACTTCCATTTAAAACTGATATTAGCGGCCTTGTAACATATCACCATGAACGCTGTGACGGTAAAGGTCCGTTCGGTAAAAGAGAGGAAGAGTTTCCTTTGGGAGCGCAGTTGATTGCGATTGCGGATATGGTAGATGTTAGCTATCATTTGCAGCGGATACAGCCTGAAAAAATACCGTATCTTCAAAAAGAGATAGAGGCGCAGAAGGGCAGCCGTTTCACAAAAAAAGCAGCTGATACCATGCTTGCCATTTTGAATAAAGAAACAATTTTATCTTTGCACGACGAAAATATAAAAAATACGGCTTCTCGGATGCTGTCAGCATGGGAAGTTGAAGCGCAAGATGATGCCATAATACGTCTTGCAGGGCTTTCTGCCAAAATTATCGATTACGCATCTGTTTTTACAAGGAAACATTCTGTGCAGATAGCCAATAAAATTTGGCTTATGGGAGAATACTATAATTTTGATCCTTCCAAACGCGCTAAAGCATATCTTGCTGCGGCAATGCATGATCTTGGAAAACTTGCGACACCTGTGGAAGTTTTGGAAAAACCTGGTAAACTTGACGAAAACGAATTTAATATTATAAAAGCGCATGTAAGGGGTACTTACGATCTTTTAAGCGTAATAACAGGATTTGAAGATATTTGTGATTGGGCATCTAACCATCATGAAAAACTAGACGGCACCGGATATAGTTTTGGAAAAAAAGACGAGGAGCTTGATTTTGTATCACGTCTTCTTGCCTGCACGGATATTTATCAGGCTGTAAGCGAAGAGCGTCCATATCATCCTGCAAGGAGCCACAGTGATACAATGCAGGTTTTATTTAGTATGGCAGAAAAAGGGTTTGTAGACAGTAATATAGCAAAGGATTTTGATACGGTTATGGCAGAATATTCGCTTAAAGACGTTCCCGCCGTTTTTCCAGCATTAAATAAAGAACAGGAATAAAAAACAGGGTAATAAAAGTAGAACTAAAAAGTCCGCCGAATATGCTTTGACCCAAAGGAGCGTATATTTCCGAACCTTCCCCCGTTGCCATTGAAAGCGGAATGATACAAAAAAGCGTTGTAATGGTTGTCATTAAAATTGGTTTCAGGCGGGATATTGCGCCTGTTATAACCGCTTCTTCAAGCGGCATCCCGTACTGTGATCTAAGCAGGTTCATATAACTTATAAGGATTATTGCGTTATTCACAACAAGACCGGCAAGGGTGATAATGCCCATTATGGAAACTATATTTAAAGATGAGCGGAACAAAAGCAGACCCGCTGTTATTCCTATCAGTGTAAAAGGTATGGTAGACATTACCAAAAGCGGCTGAGTAAACCGTTCAAATTGAATAACCATGACCGCGTAAACCATAAAAACAGCTATGGCAAGCACAATTATAAGAGAACGGAATGAAGAAAGCATTTCCGCGGTAGTTCCTCCAAGTTCCCAGGACGCTCCGGGAACAATGCCCTGTGTTTTAAGAAGATTTTCCAGACGGCGCGTGCTTTCGCGGACGTTTGGATCACGAAGACTTGCCGAAACTGTTATGGAACGTGATTTATTTCTGTGATTAATTTGTGAAAGTGTTTCCTCGATTCCAAGTTCCGCGAAATTGGCATAGGAAACCTGATTTCCGCGGCTCGTGCTCATTCCAAGCGAATAAAGCACATCATTGGGGATGGCAGTACGTCCCAGATTGGTTCTTAGTTCTATCGGGTAATTTTTATTTTCTCCGTAGAATGTTCCCAAAGAAATACCGTTAAATACAATCCTGTTTGTTAAAGCCGCTTCGTAGGAAGAAAGCCCCAAAAGCCCAAGGTACTGGTGAAGGATTCGGGTATTCATTTCACGCTGATTAAAGCGGATATTTACATCCGTACTTACTACATTGGGATCCTGATACATATACTGCCTTATCTGCTCTGCGGCTGTTACGACAGTGTCAAGATTTGTTCCGTATACATTGATTACCAAACCTTCGCCGCCCGTTGCCATTGATAAAAGATTGGAAAGCCCTCCGTTGCGGAAATCCGCCCGTAAATCCGGAATTCTTCGTTTTATTTCCTCTTGCAGTTCGTTAACTATTTCTGTAACATGGCGTTTTCTGTCCCGCAGACGTTTAAGTTTAATGATACCGTAAGCCCTGTTCGGCTCGCTCCCCATAGAAAACGCTCCTGCCTGTCCTACAGTAAAAAAAGAAGTTTCCAGTTCATTTGGGATAAGCTCTTCTATGGCTTTTTCAAGCGCCAATACTTTATCCCGCGTCATTTCCAGGGTATAGCCGCCGGGCGTTTCTATGCTTACAACAATTTCTGCCATGTCGGTTTGCGCGAGGAATTCAAAGCCAAGCAGGCGAAGAGAAAAAATGCTCAATATAAAAAGAACCAAAGTGCCTGCGATAAAGGAAAAGCGGTTTTTTATGGCGCTCTGTAAAAGTTTTTTGTACCAGCCGTTTATCTTGTCCATGTATTTTTCTACATGGGAAGAAATTAATTTGCCTAATCCTTTTTCTTTTTCATGTTTAAGTAAAAACACGCAAAGGAATGGAATTACAACAATGGCAGCGAGCATGGCGAAAAAGATGGAAAATATAATTGTCCATGCGACGTCTTTTAAAATAATTCCCGCAAGACCTGTTAAAAACAATACGGGGAAAAAAGCGGCAAAAGTTGTTGTCATTGATGCAATTAATGCAGCGCCTGTTTCCTTTATTCCCAAAGACGCAGCCTGTGACGCAGTTAGTTTGCCTTTGCTAAAGTGCCTTTGAATCATTTCCAGCGCGACAATGGAAGCGTCAATTATCATGCCTATTGCGGCTGTTATTCCTCCAAGGGTGATAAGATCCAGACTGGAACCTTTTACCCATAAAGCCAGCAGCGTAAAAAGTATTGACAATGGTATGGAAATACTAATCATCAATGTAGCGCTGGTATTATGCATAAATATAAAAAGAATTAAAACTGCCAAAAAAGCACCCAAAAGAGCAGAGCGCAATACAGAATTAACGGACATGGAAATGTTTGCGGCATCATCCTTGATAAATGTAAAAGTAAGACCGTATTCTTTTTCCATTGCTTCCAGAATGGCTCTTGTTTCGCGGCTTATTGTTATGCTGTCTCCGTCATTTTGTTTTATTACAGATAGAGCAATAACATCTTCTCCGGATGATATTACATAATTGGTTCTGCGATCTTCTGTTATTTCTATATCTGCCGCGTTTTTAAGCCGGATAAATTGCCCGTCCCTGAATGCAAGAACCTGATCTTCAAAATCCTGCAAAGAAGTAAATCTGCCGTCGGTACGGATGTTAAGGTTATATCCCTGATAAATCCCGTCACCGCCGGGAAGCGAAAGGTTAGAGGCGGGAAGAATTCTTGCAATATCCAAAAGCGGTATTTGAAGCGCGTTAAGCCGGTCAAGGTCAGCAATTATTTCTATAATTTCCCTGCTTTCGCCGTTTAGATTTATATTGGCAACTCCCGTTACGCGGGATAATGCGGGTATAATATGATCTGTGCATAATGCAGATAACTCGCTGCGGCTGCCTTCGCCGTTTACAATGATTGTCATGATGGGAAGTTCAGATGTACTGTACTGGAATATAGCCGGAGGAGCAGGAAGACCTTCGGGCAGCCGGTTCATTGCGCCGTTAATTTTTTCTCTTATCTCGTAAAGTCTGTCCTGGGTTTTTTCGTTGTAACTTAATTGCAGTTCAATTAAAGATACGGAATTTCTGGAAACAGAAGTCATTTGTTTTAATCCTGCAAGAGTGCCGAGCGCTTCTTCCAGAGGATTGGTAATTTCAAGCTCAATGTCCGAAGGTCCGACTCCAGGCCATGTTGTTATTACAACTATTGTGGGCATGCTCATATCCGCAATAAGACTTCGTCTGAGGTTAAAAGCTGCCATTACACCAAACACAAGAAGAGTGACAAGCAGCATAATTATTATTTTTGGATGCTTGATGGCAAAATCAGCGATTTTCATTATTCCCCTCTGGATAAATTATTAATGCGCTGATGAGCTTTGATAAAATGCTGCCCTTCAATTATAAATAAATAATCCTTAAGCTCCGGCGGGATTTGAAAAAAATCATTGTTAAAAAATTCAGGTTTTAGCTCAATGTAATCAGATCTCTGCTGTTCCGTAACAAACCAGAGCCTGTTCCCGGATGCCAATACTTTAAACGGCAGATAATAAACATCTTCTCTTTTATCAAGTACAAACTCGGTATTTGCAAACATTCCGGGACGAAGCCCTCCTGCCGCTGCGCCGGGGATTTTATATTCAACAAGAAAATTTCTGTTTTCCGGCGATACATACGGAGCAAGGCTGAGGGGAGAAAGTTCAAAGGAACCTTCATCTTTCAGGGCAGGCACATTGATTCTGCCGGGCATTGTTTCCCAGTTTTGCGCAAAGAACCTGTAGTGAATTTCCGGAACCGCCGCTTTAATTCTTAAGTCGTCCAGGTCTCCGAGTGTAACAAGCGGCGTTCCAGCGCTTACAAGACCGCCTTCTGTGCCGTGCCGCATAAGTACGGTTGCTTTCATTGGGGAGCGGATTTTTGTGTAGTCCAGATTGAGGGCGGCTAAATCTGCCTGAGCTCTTGCCACCTCAAAAGCCATTCTCGCTTCCTCATAATTCTGCCGGGAAACCCCCTGACTTTGGTAAAGCTGGCTTATTCGTCCGTATGTAGCGCGCGCTGTCTGAAAAGCCGATTGAGCCTGAAGGTAACTTAGTTCATAAGGACTGGAATCAATCTGCGCGATAATTTGCCCCTCAGTAACTTCATCTCCGGCTTTAACAGTTAGCTGTAAAAGGGTGCCGCCTACACGGGGAACAAGGGTAATAAGGCGCCCGGTTTCTACCTGACTTGATATTCTTAGGGTGATTTCCAGATCACCGTGAATTGGCTTTATGGTTAAAACAGGGGCGATAAACTCTTCGTTTCCTGAATTATCCCTGCGTACGATGGATATGATGATAATTACAAAAAGCAGCGCCAAAACCGTGAAAATACCCGCTTTTACAGGAGATATTTTGCCCTTAAAATTAAAGTTCATTACATCAAATTATAATTGATTCCGGTCTTTTGTGGATAGTGCTTTGTAAACATAGTATACTATAAGTATGTTTGAATGGGTTGGTTATTTGGCCTCAATTTTGGTAGCAATATCAATAACCATTAAGGGTGGCCTGTATTTTCGTATTCTTAACCTTGCGGGTTCACTTTGCTTCCTGATTTACAGTATATTTTTGGGCAGTATACCAATTGCTCTTATTAATGTTTATGGAATTGGTATAAATATTTACCACATGGTTAGAATATTAAGAAATAAAGGTTAAAATTAGGATATTTGGGAAAAAGCAGGCAAATTAACGGTTGAAAAATAGTTTTCCCATAGGGTATACTGTATATCACGCTATAAGAAGAGGTAAAACGGTTTGAAAACAATCTTTGTTGTTGATGATAACAATGTAAATCTGTTGTCAGCGGACGAAGCTTTATCCAAATTTTACCGTGTTTATACTCTGCCGTCTGCTTCCAGTATGTTTGAGCTGTTAAAAGAAGTAAAACCGGATCTGATTTTGCTGGATATACTCATGCCCGAGATGGACGGGTTTAAGGCGCTGAAACTTCTTAAATCCAATAAAGGATATTTGGACATCCCTGTTGTTTTTCTTACAAGCCGCAATGATTTTTCTACTGAATCCCTTGGGTTTCAGATGGGAGCTATAGATTTTATTACCAAGCCGTTTTCCAGCCCTGTTTTGCTTAACCGTATAAAAACCCATCTTGATATCGAAGATATAATACAGGGAAGAACAGCAAGATTAAAAAGGCTGAAAAACGGCATTGTTTTTGTTTTGGCAAACATGGTAGAACATCGTGACAAAATGACAGATATGCATATCGAAAGAACCACAGGTTATGTAGGTCTTTTAATTAATAAAATGATTGAGCGCGGCGTGTACGCAAACGAGATGTCCCATCTGGATTTGGATATTTTTATATCATCCGCGCGTATGCATGATATAGGCAAAATCACCATAACAGATATTATTTTAAACAAACCGGGAAAGTTAACCGCCGATGAATTTGAAATTATTAAAACTCACACTACAGAAGGCGTTAAAATTATAGACAATATTATAGCCGAATCCGGCGATGATACTTTTTTGCAGTATGCCAGGCTGTTTGCAGGTTATCATCATGAAAGATGGGACGGCTCAGGTTATCCTTACGGAATGAAAGGCGTTGATATTCCATTGCCCGGGCGGATTATGGCAATAGCCGATGTTTATGACGCTCTGGTTTCCCAAAGACCGTATAAAAAACCATGCGCTCATGAAGAAGCCGCAGAGATTATTAAAAGCGGCAAAGGCACTCAGTTTGATCCGGCTCTGATAGATGTTTTTGCAGAAATCTCGGGCGATTTTACAAAGGAGATTAATAATGGCTAAGCGAATAATTTTTGCCGCCTTAATTATTCTTCTGTTTTCCGGCTGTGATAAAGATACGGAATTAAATGTACAGTCTTTAAATGTTTCTCCGTACTCTTCTTTTCATGAAATTCCCGGCGTTACGGCTGAAGATATAAAAGCAATAGATGATCTTAGGGAACAGGTTTTAAAAAGACCTTCAGGTCATTTTGTATACAGTGTATTGTACTCTTCCGAAGCTTTCTTTAACCGGGAAGGTGAAATCAGCGGATGGTCTGCCATGTTCTGCGAATGGCTTACCTCCCTGTTTGATATTCCGTTTGTACCTAAAATGATTATGCGGGGTCCTGAATATCTTTCTTCTCTGGCAAGTTTTGATGTTGATTTTACCGGCCACATTACAGCGACACCCGAACGGCGCAATACATATTTTATGACAACAGCAATCGCTTCGCATGTGCTTAAGTCTTTCAGGCTGGAAAACAGCATCCCGCTTGAATATATCGCGCGGCCGCTGCGTTATGCGTTTATAGACGGAGATGCAGCAATAGAAAAAGTAACTGCTGTTCTTGAACCCGGCACTTATGAAATTGTATTGGCTGATACAACAGATGAAGTTTACCGAATGCTCAAAAGCGGCGAAGCGGATGCTTTTTTAAATGATGACTGGACAGAAGCTTCCTTTGACATTTACGGCGATGTAATAGCAAAGGATTTTTATCCTTTAATTTACAGTTCTGTTTCTTTAACAACAGGAAACCCGGATCTTGCTCCCGTTATCTCGGTTGTAGAAAAAGCTCTGGATGACGGTTCTCTTCGTTATCTTTCCATGCTTTACAATCAGGGCCGCCTGGAATACATGAGAAACAAGCTCTTTTTGCAGCTTACAGAGAAAGAATATTCTTACATAAAGGCAAATCCTGTTATTCCTTTTATTGCGGAATACAATAATTATCCTGTAAGTTTTTATAATTCATACGATGATCAATGGCAGGGAATTGCCTTTGATTTATTGGACAGGATAGAGATACTGACAGGTCTTACCTTTAACCTTGCAAACGATACTTCAACCTCCCTTGCGCAAATGTTTAGAATGCTGGAAGAAGGAGAAGCGGCTTTTGGTACGGAATTAATCCGCATCCCTGAACGGGAAGGACGCTTTCTGTGGCCTAGTACCCCGATATTGTCCGATAATTACGCGCTGCTTTCCAAACTTGATTTCCCGGATGTAAATATCAATGAAATATTTTACATGAAAGTAGGTATTATAAATAATACCGCCTATGCTTCAATGTTTAGAACCTGGTTTCCTGAACACGGCAGTATAATGGAGTATGACAGTTTTGATGATGCAATAGACGCGTTGGAAAGCGGAAAAATTGATTTAATGATGGCAAGCCGGCATCATCTGCTTTTGCTTACCAATTTCCGTGAACAAATTGACTATAAATCCAATGTTGTTTTTGACAGTTTATTTGCGTCCACATTTGGATTTAACAAAAATGAAGCCGTTTTATGCTCCATAATTGACAGGGCGCTGCAACTGATAGATACAGAGGCTATTGCTGTTCAATGGACAAGAAAAAATTATGATTACCGCGCAAAGCTTGCAATGGTTCAGCGTCCGTGGCGCGTTGGCGCTGCTTTTCTTACCATGTTCTCCATTATTCTTGTAACATTGTTTGTTGCTTTAATCGTAATGTACGGCAGAAACAACAAAATGCAGGAACTGTACAAGAGCCAGACAAACACCATAATGGATGCCGCAAAAAAGGAGAGTGTCCGCGCAAGGATGATGCTGGATACTATACCCATCTGCTGTTTTATTGTTTCCAGACACTACAAGGTACTTGACTGCAACGGGGAAGCGGTACGTCTCTTTGAATTAAAAGATAAAGAAGAATTTCTTGAAAGGTTTTTTGAACTTTCACCGAAACATCAGAAAGACGGAAGGAATTCCATTGAAGCATCTGTTTCATATGTAGATAAAGCTTTAAAAGAAGGCCGCTGCGTTTTTGAATGGGAGCATCAGCTGCTGGACGGGACTTTAATACCGTCAATTGTCGCGATAGACAGTGTTGTACACAGCGATGATGACGCTGTTGTAGCCTATATCCGTGATATGCGCGAGCATAAGCAAATGCTTGGGGAGATCGACAGGCAAAACGCGCTTTTGGAAGCTGTTAATAAAGTCTCCTCAATACTGCTGGATCCCAATATAGAAAGTTTTGAAAACAGCCTGCTAACATCCATGGGTATTATGGCAAGAGCCGTAGATGTAGACCGTGTATGTATATGGAAAAACCACACCAGGGACGGGAATTTATGCTGTTCTCTTGTTCATGAATGGGTCAGTGTTTTCAGGCCGCCGATAGACGCCACTTATAAAAAAGATTCATTGTCATATAACGATGCTCTTCCCGGCTGGAAGGAAATATTGTCCGAAGATAAATGCATCAACAGAATGGTTAAAGATATGTCTTTAAATGAGCAGACGCAGCTTCGCGCGCAAAGTATCGAATCTCTTTTTGTAACGCCTGTATTTTTATATGACAAGTTCTGGGGTTATGTAGGTTATGATGACTGCCGCAATGAAAGGGTTTTTTCTGAAAACGAAGAAAAAAATCTGCGTTCAGCAGGAAGGATGATAGCAAATGCCTTTATCCGCGGTGAAATGACGCAGAATATTATTGATACAAAAGAGCAGCTTGAAGCCGCCGTAGAAGAAGCCAACGAAGCCAACAGAATTAAAAACATATCCATCAATTCACTTGAAAGTATTTTAAACAGCATTGATTCAATGATTTATGTAACAGATCCAAAAACAAACGAAATTCTCTTTATAAACAACAGCATGAAGCTTCATTACGGCATAGAAGGGGATTGCGTAGGTCTTTTATGCTATAAAGTTTTTCAAAAAGATTTTGACAGCAAATGCAGTTTCTGCCCCTGTTTTAAACTGGACAAAGAACCTGAAAAGACCGTTGTTTGGGAAGAACACAGTTCATTAACAAAACTCATTTACCGCAATACAGACAGATATATGAGATGGCCTAACGGAAACACAGTGCATATACAGCACTCCGTAGACATGACCGAATTGATTACGGCAAGAGAACAGGCAGAAAACAGCAACCGTTCAAAAAGCATATTCCTGTCGCACATGAGCCATGAGATCCGCACTCCAATGAATGCAATTCTGGGTATTGCGGAAATTCAGCTTCAGGGAGAAAATATTCCGCCGGATACAAAAGAAGCATTCGGTAAAATATATGAATCAGGCGATTTACTGCTTAACATAATCAATGACATTCTGGATCTTTCCAAAATTGAATCCGGAAAACTGGAATTGGTTCCCGTTACCTATGATATTCCAAGCCTGATAAACGATACTTCGCAATTAATCCGCCTGAGATATGAAAGCAAACCAATTGTTTTTAACCTTGAACTTGACGAAAACACGCCGCTTGAATTAATCGGCGATGAACTTCGCATTAAACAGGTATTGAATAACATTCTTTCCAATGCTTTTAAATATACAGATGAAGGTTCGGTAAAATTTTCAATTTACCCGGAAACAATAGATGAAAATAATGTAGATATTATTTTTTGCATAAGTGATACGGGACAGGGTATGTCAAAAGAACAGCTCGGAAGGCTTTTTGATGAATATACGCGTTTTAACCTTCAGACAAACCGCACTACTGTCGGCGCGGGTTTGGGTATGAGTATTACAAAACGCCTGATCGAACTTATGAATGGCACAATTGATGTGCATAGCGAACTCAATAAAGGCTCTGTGTTTACTGTACGAATTCCGCAGAAACGCCTTAATTCTGCTGTATGCGGTTCTGAATTAACCGATAAACTAAGCAATTTCCGCTTTCAAAGCACGACAATTACAAAAAAGATGCAGTTTTTGCGCGAATATATGCCTTACGGCAGCGTTCTTGTCGTAGACGATGTGGAATCGAATATTTATGTTACCAAAGGAATGCTGCATCCATACGGTTTAAAAATAGATACGGTTTCCAGCGGATTTGACGCTATCGAAAGAATAAAAGAAGGCAATATTTACGATGTAATATTCATGGATCACATGATGCCTAAAATGAATGGTATGGAAGCGGTAAAAATCATCCGCGATATGGGATACACTCACAGTATAGTTGCTCTTACCGCGAACGCGCTTGTAGGCAGAGCAGAAATGTTCCTTAAAAACGGTTTTGACGGTTTTATTTCCAAGCCGATAAACTCGCGTGAACTTAATCATATATTGAATGAAATGGTAAGAAACAAACAGACGCCCGAAGTTGTAGAGGCAGCGCGGCAGGAGCAAAACAATAAAAACGGCAGCAATATAAAAACAGCGGAAAAAAATATGTTTTTTATTCAGGATGCAAAAAACGCAATAACTGTAATGAAAGATTTCTGTAAAGAAAAGCAGTTTAACAATGAGAAAACAGACTTGTATACCGTTACAGTTCATGGAATAAAAAGCGTTCTTGCAAACATGGGAGAAATAGAATTATCTGCCGCCGCTTTGGAACTGGAACAATGCTCGGAAGAAAAAAAATATGATATTATTTTGTCAAAAACGCCTGTTTTTATTAATGCGCTCGAGGCTTTAATTGAAAAATTAAAAACAAAAAAAGACGATGTTAAACTTTCAGATGTTTCCGATAATGACAAACAGTATTTCCTGGAAAAACTTTTGGTAATAAAAGATGCCTGCGCTCAATATGATAAAAATACCGTAAAAGAAACGTTAAGTGAATTAAAAAAGAAATCATGGCCGCGTCAAATAAATGATGTATTGGATAATATATCCGCGCAAATATTACACAGTGCGTTCAAAAATGCAATTGCACTAATAGATAATTATATATCAGGAGAAAAAGTATGAAAAACATCAGCAAAATTATCGGGATTACCCTGGCGGTAACAGCGCTCTTTTTAACAGGGTGCGCAAGTTTGTTTCATTCTGTAAATATCAGAACAGATAATGATTTATCTTCGGTATTGGCAGGCGGAAGCCTCGGTTTAAGGACTCAGGGACGTGATATAGTATGGTCTGTCTGTTCCCGCGGAGACGGCATGGGAGCTGTAGCTTACGGAACTTATGTATCCGCCAACGGGCTTTTGGTAGTGGATAAAAATGAAACTGCTACAGTGCTTTTTGTAAAAGCAGAATCCACAAGAGACGGCTTTTCTGATACAAAACAGATTCGTATTGTTACGGTAACAGGAATAGCAATCAGTCCTGTAAACCAGCCGGCAGTAGCGGGCAGAACCCTTCAATTCCGCGCGCAGGTTTCCGGTACAAATAATCCTGACCATGCTGTTAGATGGAGCGTAAGTTCAAATGAAGCCGGCACAGGTTCTGTTACACCGGGAACAAGCATCAATACTGCGGGGATGCTTTCTGTATCGGTAAATGAGTCATTGGCATTTCTTCACATAATTGCAGTTTCCATAGTTGACCCGGCGGTAAGAGCAAGTATTCCTGTTGCTGTAGTTGTTCCTACAGTAACCGATGTTTCTGTCAGCTCTGTGAACCAGTCGGTAAGAGCAGGGGAGACCGCTCAATTCAGAGCTACGGTGACGGGAACTTATGATCCTCCTAGCACGGTAACCTGGAGAGTAAGTTCAAATGCCACAGGGACAGGAGCTGTAACGCCGGGGACAACTATTAGTTCCGCCGGATTGCTTAGGGTAGCCAATAACGAATCACTTACCATATTGTATATTTTCGCGACTTCTACGTTTGACACAACAAAGACAGGTAATGTTCCTGTCAGGGTAATTATTCCTACCGTATCAAATGTAACAGTAACTCCCATAAATCAGACAATAACTGCCGGTAATGGAATGCAATTTGCTGCTGTAGTAACAGGTACAAATGATCCCAACACTGCAGTAACATGGAATGTTAGTTCAAATGCCGCGGGAACCGCAGCCGCTTCCCCTGGTACAAGCATCAGCGCAAATGGACTTTTGACTGTTGCAGCCGGTGAAACATCAAAAATACTTTTTGTCTTTGCTACATCTGTTTTTGATCCTTCAAAATCCGGCAGCGTTATCGTTAATGTAAATCCGGCTCCTGAACAGCCAACGACACCGACAACGCCCACGACTCCGACTACACCAACAACACCAACGACACCGACGACACCCACAACGCCAACGACACCTACAACGCCGACTACTCCTACAACGCCTGCAGTTACCTCTGTAATTGTTAATCCTACAACTATAACAACATCTACCAACAGCACCGTTCAGTTCAGCGCAACTGTTTTGGGGAACAATAATCCTGACACTACCGTTACCTGGAGAGTCAGTTCAAATGCGGCAGGTACCGGAGCAGTCGCGAGCAGAACCAGCATCAACTCTGCGGGTTTGCTTTCTGTCGCTCCAAACGAATGGGCGCCGGTGCTTTATGTTTTCGCGGTATCAGCTTTGGATCCTTCTAAATCAGGTTCCGCTGTTGTAACGGTTCGAAATAATCCTTTAAATCAGGGACCGAATCAGGGTAATTAGCTTGCAGCAAATGATTTTATTCAGCGCGATTGCGGGTATTTGCGGAATGGGGCTTGGAAGCCTTATTTCCGCAATGCTGATAAAAAAAACATCAGAAAACATGATCTGCTGGCTATTGTCATTTGCGGCAGGAGTAATGATAAGTATTGTTTGTTTTGGACTTGTACCCAAATCGTTTGAACTTGCCGGTTTTATAGTTTCAGTCTCGGGTCTTGTGCTTGGTATTGTGGTAATAATGGGTTTAAACTACATCGTAGACAAAATTACCGCAACCAGTCTTAAAATACACATAACTCATGAAGAACTATACCATGAAAGCCAGTTAATCCATAATCCAGCCGGCAGATTTCTTCGATCCGGGATTATGATGCTTTTGGCGATTGCTCTTCATAATGTACCTGAAGGGATAGCAATAGGAGCAGGCGGCAGTCATAGTTTTCAGCTGGGAGCGCTTTTGGCTTTTATGATAGCCGTACACAATATCCCGGAAGGAATGGCTATTGCCGCCCCGCTTCTGGCAGGCGGAATAAAAAAATGGAAAGTGGTGCTTCTTACCTCTCTGGCGGGGGCAACTACACTTTTGGGCGGATTTATCGGGATTCTTATTGGAAGTATTTCGGATTTTGCGATTGCGTTATCTCTTTCTACAGCAGGCGGAGCGATGCTGTACATAGTTTTCGGAGAAATAATGCCTCAATCTGTAATTATGACAAAAAACCGGACAGCTTCTATAGTAACGCTGTTTGGAGTTATTATAGGGTTAATTGTTACGCAGATTTAACTTGCTAAACAGTGAAAAAGACCTCATACTTATTAAAACCACAATGCCCAAAGGAGGCTTGATGCTAGAGATTAAAAACGAAATACCCAAATACAGGATACCTGTAGATTATATAATAATGTTTTGTATATGCATTCTGTTTATTATTATAGCTTTTATTTTAAATTCTCCCCGGCAGATACTGGACGGCTATATAAAAATTCATACTTCCAGAAATGTATTAATTACCGATTATGTGGCGCTTGCAGGTATTGGAGCCGCTCTTGTAAACTCCGCGATTCTGGTGCTTTTTAATTTATTCCTATTAATACTGAACAAACGCGAACCAAACGGAAAAATAATAGCCGTGCTCTTTTTAACAATAGGGTTTTCATTGTTCGGAAAAAATATGTTTAACACAATTCCCATTATGGCGGGAGTTTGGCTTTATGGAATGGTATCCGGGAAGAAATTTTCCGAAATGGTCATTTTTGCAATGATAAGCACAACAATTTCACCGATTGTAAGCGAAGTAGCGTTTTTAAATAATAATTTCAGCATAGTTAAATTCCTGGCAGCCTACGGCATAGGTCTTTTTGTAGGTTTTATTTTTCCTGTAATTGCAAATTATGTTAAAGTAATGCACAACCATTACTGTCTTTACAACGGAGGAATAGCGGGCGGGTTTATAGCGACAATGTTCGCGGGTTTCATGCGAAGCATAGGCATAGAGATAGTGCCGGAAAATTTGTGGGATACATCGCACACACTGCAGCTTGCGATCCTTGCGTATTCCATCGCATTGGCTCTTATTGTTTACGGAATAATTACAGATAAACCCGTGAATGCCTTTAAAAAATTCAGGGAACTTTTAAAGGAAAAAGACCCGGACGACTGCGACTATTTAACAAAGTACCACAATACCTGTTATATAAACATCGGTATTATGTGTATTGTTTCAACCACAGTGATGCTCGTTCTTGGCAAACCAATAAACGGCCCTATTTTGGGGGGAATATTTACAGTATCAGGTTTTGCCGCCTGCGGTAAACATTTAAAAAACGCGACACCTATTATCATAGGAAGCATAATCGCTGTTTATCTTAATCATCTTGACAGAACCGCTTCTGTAAATACTCTGGCGATCCTTTTTTCTACGGGTCTCGCTCCGATTGCCGGAAAATACGGATGGCACTGGGGAATTATTACCGGTTTTCTGCATGTTTCAATAGCAATATTTATAGGAGACGTAAACGGCGGACTTAACCTGTATAACAATGGATTTGCCGGAAGTTTTATTGCTGTTCTGATTCTTCCCATAATTGTGTCTTTTAGAACATTGCATGCAAAATTAGTAAGCAGTTTTAAAAAGGGCGGTATTAAAGACTAGTTTTCTGTTTTTTAAATTTTTTAAATAGTAGGTCAAAATGTTGACAAAATGGAAAAAACAAGATAAATTGTAGCATTATATCATTCCTGATTTAAGCGCAAAAGCGCTTTTCAGGTAACAAAAGGGAGGATGTTTTGAAAAACACGACTCAATTAAGGCTATTTAACCCGTTATTTATATTATTTTTCCTTTTTTTCCTGGTATTTTCAGGAAATATCTTTGCGCAAACGCCAGAAGAGGCAGATGCGGCGGCTAGAGACGCTGTAAGAAGGCTGGAAGCGGCTCTGGGAGGCGGAACCAACAATGCGGCGGCATCAACAGCGGCAGCGGCTTCTACAGCGCGGAATTCAGCGTCAGGAAGAAATACTGCCCAGCCGGCGGCTCCCGCACAGGTGACGCGCGGCGGCAGACAGCCGAATTGGGTAGCCGATCCCTATGCTGCCTATAGCAGAGACCGTTTCATTGCCGCGGTCGGCATGGCTTCAAACCGCAATCACGCGGAATCCAGGGCTCTTTCCTCATTAATATCCATTTTCGGTCAGTCTATACGTTCAGATTTAACCGTTGCTACAAATTATACGGAAGCTGTTAACAGGGGAGTGGTAAGCGCCTCCGAGAATACCAGTGTACGCGAAAGAATCGCTACAGCGGCAAATATGGACAATCTTATCGGCGCGGAAATTGGAAATGTATGGGACGACGGAAAAGGCACTGTATATGTGGCAGCCTACATGGACAAGGCAAGAACAATTGCTATTTATTCAGACCTGATCATTATAAACAACCGCAATATAGACCTGCTTACCAATATGAGCAATACGGAAAGAAATACTCTGGACGGTTATGCGCGTTTCAGGCTTGCCGCGCAAATAGCAGGTATTAACGCAAATTATGCCGGTATTATTAACCAGGCGGGAGGTTCTGTCGCGTCATTAAACATTAAAAGCGCGGATTCCTATAATCTGGAAGCGACAAATATAATAAGAAACATTACCGTAGTGGTAAATGTCCCCAATGATCGCGCAAACCGCCTGCAGGATGCGTTCGCGAGGGTTTTGGGTGCGGAAGGACTTAGGACAAGGGGAAATAATCCGCTTTATACGCTGGAAGTGCGCTATCATGTAAGCGAAGTAACTTTCCCCAATAATGCCAATATTTTCTGCCGTATAGAGGTAAGCGCCAATTTAATAGAAAATTCAACAGGCGCGTCCCTTTTACCGTTTAGTTTTAATGACAGATCCGGCCATACATCCTATGCCAATGCGGAAGCGACGGCATTTCGCAGCGCGGAAAATATAATCGCGGAGCAATTTACTGCCGCGCTTAGTAACTATCTTGCGTCCTTAATACCTTTAAAGTAGGGAGCAAGTAATTTGTAAAAAAGTTTCTTGAGAAACTTTAAATATAAGCAAGGAGATAAAAAATGAAAAAACTCTATGTATTGTTTATTGCCATCTTAGCAGTGGCACTGGTGTTTGGCTGCGCTTCAACACCTTCTGCCCCCAGAATGGACGCACCGGAATGGGTCGATGATCTTCCGCCGGAAGATGCTTTCTGGGGAATTGGTATCGCAAAGCTGCAGAATGAAAGCCTCGCCAGAGATACTGCTATTTCACGCGCAAGAAGAGATGTCGCAGCCCAAATGAGCACATTGGTTCAGAGTATGTTAACCGACTATGCAAGGGAAGCAGGAACCTTAAATAACTCAGCATCAATCCAGTCAATCGAAAGAGTTACCCAGGAATTGGTCAATGTGAATCTTTCCGGCGCTATTCCAAACGCGCAGAAAAGAATGCCTGACGGAACCTGGTGGGTACGCGTTGCTTTGTTAAAAGCAGATGCTAACAGAGTAGTAAATGAAGTATTTGACAACGAAGCCGCTCGCTATGCAGATTTCAGAGCAGCAGAAGCTTCCAGAATGATGCAGGATCGCATTGCTCAGACTGAATCAAGACCTACACCGCGTTCAATAGACTGATGATTTGTGAGCAGATTTAATTTTACTTCATTTTTTTACGTAATTACCTGTGCGGCATTGCTTGTTGTTTCCTGTCAAGGATTAAAACAACAGGAAAATGCCGTACAGGATGCCTCGTTTGTCAACGGCTCTCTGGTATTTTTGGGAGTATCTCCCCGGTTATCCAACCATGATAACGCAATCCAGAATGCCCTTACCGATGCCGCGCGCAGGTTTTCTTTTTTTGATTCGGTAAGCGGGACAGTTACAAGGCGTGAACAGGCCGGCGGGAATGCTATGAATTTTTTGGCAGATAAAAATTATGCTCTCCAATACGACAAAGATCTGGAAAAATACAAAGACCGGCTGGAAATAATAAAAACTTTTGAAAATAATAACGCGGTATTTGTTGTTGCCCGCGCGGATACGGCAAATATTTCGGTGCCCAGGTACATGGGACATTCTTACGCGAAACAGCGTCCTAAATGGGTAGATACGCCTCCTGTAATAAGCGGACATATAGTATATGTTGGACATTCGGGATTTTTATCATCTCATGCTGACGCGGTGATTAGGTCATACGAAAATGCCGTAACAGGCATAATAGAAAGCATTACGACACAAATAATAAATACGCAGAATAATTATCTTAATAGTTACAGCGCTTTTGGTTTTGAAATAACTTCAACAACCGCAACAAACGCGTCCTGTACATTAAGAAATTTTTATATAGTTGAGAGCTGGACAGATCCGGCTACCAATAATGTATGGACATTGGCTGTCTCAAGGGGAGATTAATATGAGAAAACCATTTTTAGTAATTTTATTTTTTATTATCGCGGGAAGTATAACTGCCCAGCAGTTTAATCCCGGTGATGCGTTATCCCGCATGAATAACGCGATAGGCGCTTCGCAGGAAGAATTTACCATGCAGGACAGTTACTTTTTGGGACGTACTGTCGCCGCGCATATTCTAAGCCAATATAAACTTTATACGGAAAAACCCGCTGTAATAGAATATTTGAATCTAATCTGCGCGTCTTTAGCCATTAATTCCCCTGTGCCTAACTGGTACAGCGGTTATCATGTGATGGTTTTGGATATTGATGTTCCCTGCGCTTTTTCTACACCCGGAGGGCATATCTTTATTTCGCGCGGTCTTTTGGACATAACAGTCTCGGAAGATATGCTTGCCGCGATTATCGCTCATGAAATGTCGCATATTCAGCTTCAGCACAGTATCGCGGATATAAAAAATATTCGCGTATCACAGGGGCTGACACGCGAGCAGGCTCGTATTTCTCAGGAAGTTTCAACCGAAAAACAGCATGAGTTTACACAGTCAATTAATCAAATTGTACAATCCTTGCTTGGCAGGGGTTTTTCTCAGCTGCAGGAATTTGACGCTGACGCAAATGCTATCGCGATACTCGCGTCTACAGGATACAGCCCAAAGAGCCTTATAGATTTATTAAAAATACTTGACAGGCTTACGGGGCCGCGTTTTAGCAGCTTAAACAACAGCCACCCGCTGCCGGTTCAGCGCATAGCCAATGCAGAAAGAAGAATGCCAACTCACTGGATACCGGATTCCGATCCCGCACGCGAGGCACGTTTTAAGAGAATTATGGGCCGGTAGGATTTAAGAATCTTTACCACGAACCGCCTAGAAACTTCGTTGGCAAAACACGAACACACACGAACGGAAGAATTAAGTGTTTGCTATTCTTAAAAACCGTTCGTATTGGTTCGTGCGGTTCGTGGTAAAAAACTCTCCCCCCTCTTCCCCCCGCGTCCTCCGCGTCTCAGCGTCTCTGCGAGAGTCTTGGCAAATCTACCCCCTGTTCGTATTGGTTCGTGTGGTTCGTGGTTGAAAATTCTTCCTCGGTTCGTGGTATAAAATTAGATAGTTTCCAGTGATAATTTGGCGACGGCGCGGACTGCGCGGGCTGCTTCTTCGCTTATGCGGCAGCGTTTTGACATTTCGTGAGGCTTGCTGGCTGCAATGTCCGCGATAGACTCGTATTCCTTCATAATTGCGCCTGCGCGTTTGGGACCAATTCCTTCTACAGATTCCAGTGTTGTAAAAAACAAATCTTTTGAACGAAGACGGGTATTTAAATTTGACGCAAAACGATGACATTCATCGCGTATATTCTGTAAAACTTTCAGCGCTTCTGATTGTCTGGAAAGAATGACGGGCTTTTTTGCTTCGGGGAGCCATAGCTCTTCATTACGTTTGGCAAGACCTACAATAAAAATGTTTACGCCAAGTTCATCCAGTACGCCTTTTGCGGCATTTACCTGTCCCAAACCGCCGTCTACAAGTATCATATCGGGCAGGGTTGCACCCAGGGTGGCACCTTCGCGTATAAGGCGGGAATAACGGCGCCTGACAGCCTCGCGCATGGCGGCATAATCATCTGTTATTCCAATAACTGTGCGTAATTTAAAATGACGGTAATTTTTACGATCCGCAGTTCCGTTTTTAAATGAAACAAGCGAAGCGACAGGATGCCTGCCCCCAAGATGAGAAATATCAAACCCTTCGATACGCTCCGGCCTTGTTTGCAAGTTAAAGATTCGCGTTATTTCATCCAGTGCAGGGCCGGCTCCTCTTTCTTTCATTCTTTTGCGCAAATCTTCCTGCGCGTTAAGATGCGCCATGGAAAGAATGGCTTTATGATGCTTGTCTTTCGCGGATAAAATTTCCGGAGTATAGCCGAATTGTTCTTTAAACCAGTTTTTTAATAATTGTTTGTTTTCTTCCCCGCTTTGCAAAGTAAAATCCTGAAAAAATATTTTAAGCGGAGGGTGCCTGTTATTGTCATAATAGGAAGTGATAAATTGTTCAAGGGTTTCTTGTTCATTGGCGGCGCAGCGTGTGCGAAAAAGATCTCTGCCTGTCATTTTTCCGCCGCGCATGGAAAAGACAGTTATGGAAATAAAAACGCCTTCACAAGCCCATGCGATATAATCCCTGTTTTCGGGATTTAGATCTTCCACAAAACCGGACTGAAGGTTTTCTATAGCATTGATAGTGTTTCTGATAAATGCCGCTTTTTCAAACTGCAAAGCTCTCGCTTCCTCGTGCATTTTGGCGGTTAGTTCAATTATAAGAGAAGATTTTTCGCCGGATAAAAGTTTTTGCACATGCTGTACATGGACAGCATAATCTTCCATGTTGATTTTTCCGCAGCAGGGAGCCATACATCGTCCTATATGATAGTACATACACGGAGCCCTGGGGAGAGACCCCATGGGGACGTTCTTTTTTATTTTTTTGCATTTTCTAAGCGGAAAAATTTTATCGATTAGTTCCATTATGGTGTTAACTGCATGAGCGTCCGCATAGGGTCCGTAATAGATACTTTTGTCCTGAATAATACGGCGGGTTCTGAATACGCGGGGAAATTCTTCATGTGTAATTCTGATAACAGGATATGTTTTTCCGTCTTTCAGGCTGATATTGTATTTGGGAGAATGTTGTTTTATAAGCGTATTTTCCAGAAGCAGGGCATCATATTCGCTTGCGACAATTATTGTTTCTATGGAATGTACATATTTAAGCAGGGTAGCAGTCTTGATATCCTTTTCGCCGGAAAAATAGGATTTTAGCCTGTTTTTTAAAGATTTTGCCTTGCCTATATAAATAATTTGGGAATCTTCGTTTTTCATTAAATAAACGCCGGGTTCTGACGGTGCGTCAAAGGCGCTTTCTTTTGCCGGATTTTCTGAATTTAATTGATTTTCCATGTCTTTTTATGCCGATATTGATAAAAGAGAGCTATGTTTAAAATGAAAAAACGATTTATTTTCATACACACAGTATACATCTTTCTGTTTGTTTGCGGTAGTGTTTTCGCGGTAGGGGAAAAAACCTATTCACTGGGAGGAAACGCAACCTGGAGCAAAGCCGAAAGCAGAAACGGTGTAACAGAAGCAAGACAATTAAGGCCTCATCCTGTATTGATTTTGTCTTCTGCCGTTTCAAGCGGTTATTCTGCCGCGACAGGAGTGCTGGGGTATTTTACCGCAATATCAGATATCGATATGTCCGTTTCATTCGATGAAAGGGATGCAAGGCTGTACAATGACAGTATAGGCCGCTACAGGGTGTCTGCTTCCGGTGTAATACCTGTTGATCGCTCTTTTGCAAGGTCCGGTACGGGAGCTGCGTTATTCGGCAATCCCGGCAGCCGTATCACAATTACGCCTCAAAGCCGTTATGCCCTTTTTGCGCCGGGTAATCGTATCGGGGATTTTACCATAGAGTTTTGGCTGTATCCCCAGAATATGGAAAACGGCGAGAGAATATTCTCCTGGGTTTCTGCCAATTCCGCGCAGAGTATACAATGCGTAACTTCCAGAAACAGGCTTAAATGGACATTTACAGATTTCTTTACATCAACAAATGCTGCCAATACTATCAATATTGAGTTTTCAGGGGTTACTCCTCTGGTTCCCAAAACCTGGAGCCATCATCTTATTCGTTTTGATGCTGTAACCGGAATGTTAGAGTATATCACAGACGGAATATGCCAGACTATTAATTATGCTACAAGGACAGGGCGGGAAAACAGCGAAGTTTATACTCCAATTGCCGCAAACGGTTCTTTTTTACTTGGTGAAAATTTCAAAGGTCTTATGGATGATTTTAAAATCCACAGGGTTTTTGCGGGACGCGCTTCTGTCCAGAAATACCCCTCTTTCGGCGGCAGAATGGAAACCGGCGCTATCGACCTTGGTGATAATTTAAGCAATGTTTCAAGGATCGATGTTAAAGGCGGCAGAGCGGGTATCATAAGCGAATACCGCGAAAACGGGACATTCCGTTTTTCTGACGCTTCAGAAATGAATTTCTTTATTCGTGCCAGCGAAAATCCCTGGCTTTTAAATAATACAAGATGGGTAAATTTTACACCGGGCTCTGATATTTTTGGAATAGAAGGACGATATGTTCAAATAGCGGTCGATTTTTATCCTTCTGCCGACGGTGAAACAACTCCGTATCTTGAAACCTTAAATATAATTTATATGCCCGGAGAGCCGCCTTTGCCGCCCAGAAATGTGGTTGCAACAGCGGGAAACGGCGGTGTTCAGCTTAACTGGAGACATAGTCCGAATGCGAATACAGCAGGGTATCTTGTTTATTACAGTTCCGTCCGGGGCGAGCTTTTTGGAGAGGATTCTTTTTTGGGTGTTTCTCCTATCGATGTGGGAATGACCAATAGTGTGTTTATAGACGGTCTTAAAAACGGCACTCTTTATTATTTTAGGGTCGCAGGCTATGATCGAGTAACAGCGGGGGTCCCGGGCGGGAAGTATAATGCGGGGGAATTCTCCGCAGAAGTAACGGCGAGACCGCTTGCCGGCACGGTTCTTGGCGGATTAAACAGGTGAAAAATCTTGATTTTATTCATTAAAATATAATATAATTAAAATATGCTTTCTGTGCGATTTTGGGGTGTACGCGGCTCTATTCCGTGTCCCGGTCCAGATACTGTTATTTACGGCGGAAACACTTCCTGTATAGAAATTAGAGCGGATGATCGTCTGCTTGTTGTCGATCTGGGTTCCGGCGCAAGACCTCTGGGCGACTGGCTTATGGCTAACGAATTCCCAAAAAACAAAAAAATTAAAGTTGATTTTTTTATTTCTCATACTCACTGGGATCATATCATGGGTTTCCCGATGTTTGCTCCAATCTACAATCCCGGCGCCGAACTGCGGATTACAGGCGCGGTTTCTGAAGAAACAGAAAGCCTTAAAAAAATCTTTGAAACCCAGCTTTCCCCCAATTACTGGCCTATCAGGGTAGATGAATTATCCGCAAAAATTGAATATAAAGAGATAAGAGAAACAACCCTTGATTTGGGATCTGGTCTTACCGTAACAACAAAACTGTTAAATCATCCTACTTTATGTTTAGGTTACCGCTTTAACTACAAAGGTAAATCCGCCGCCTTCGTTTTTGATCACGAACCTTTTAAAGACGAAAAAGAAAACGAAAAAATAATTCAATTCCTAAAGGGCGCCGATGTTCTAATTCATGACGCTCAGTATACAAACGAAGAATACCCGAACCGCATCGGCTGGGGTCATTCCTCGATAGATCACGCAATCGAGACAGCTTCCAAAGCCGGTGTTAAAAAACTGGTGCTTTTTCATCACGAGCCCACTCACAGTGACGGGCAGTTGGTCCAATACGAAAGTCAATGCGCGAAAAGTGCCACCCTGGAAATTGTTATGGCTAAAGAGGGGATGGCTTTTCAGGTTTAATCCGCGCGGGGGATTGGCAAGGACTCACGCAGAGGCGCAGAGGCGCTGAGGACGCAGAGGAAGAGGGAAGAGGGGGAAGAGGGGTTGGGAATTTATAGGTCCCTTTAAATTCCCGATTATCTGCTGATTTTTTGAGGTAAAACGTATCCTCGGCGCTGGCAGAAAATAGTTGTTATGTTCATTAAAATAAACATTTTATAGAGGCATCTTGACTTTTTTTATTAAAATAATGCTATAATAGTATACAAATAATCCCCGCTGACCGCGGGATATTTTCTGGCTAAAATCGGGAATTTAAAGGGACGTTTAAATTCCC